>MHBL01000015.1:3277-30803 GCA_001803235.1 Lentisphaerae bacterium RIFOXYA12_64_32 | reverse complement strand
CGGGTGTCGGAGCGAGCCGCTCCGACCACTTTAGGCGTCAGCCCAGGTCAAACTTCGACCTTATCTCCACCCGCAACTGACGCATTACTGTGTGGGTGCTGGAGTGTGTGGGTGATGGGGCAGGGCACAGGGGGAAGGTTTCAGATTTCGGGTTTCAGGGCGTCGATGATCCCGATGATCTCGAGTAACCCCCGGCTTCAGCGTCCCGCGGGACGACGGCAGCGGGGCGTGACGCTGGCGGGAGTGGGCGCCGGGCTGCGCGCTGGGGACGGTCTCGTCGCTGCTGCTACGGGGTGCGTCCGTCGCGGCGGATTTCCGATCGAGGGTCTCGGGCCGGGACGGCCCGAGCGCACTCTGCTGCGGTCCCGGAGGTCCCGCGCCACCTCTTCAGGCGCCCGTGCCGACGCGACTTGAGAGGGGGGCGACACACCCGCTCAGTCGGTCAGGATCATGATGGGCCAGAGGTCCGGGCGGCGGTCGCAGTGCGCGCCCGGTTCGGTGGCCAGAGACATTCCTTTGGGGGGCCACTGCTCTTCCAGCTTGTCCTTGTCGTGGATGTAGAGGGCGAAGCCGGCGCGCCAGCCTTTCTCCAGTTTCAGCGGCTCGATGTAGCGCTGCGGCAGGATGATGCAGTAGGCGTAGCGGTTGCCGTCGCGGCTGAACTGGCACTTCACGCCCTGCGCCGCCTCGTCCTTCTTCGGCATTTCCAGGCCACCCGCGAGTTGATGGTACGGCTCGTAGAGGCGGTAGACCGCGCCGGGGCCGTCACCGGCCTGGTCGTTGCCGGGGCTGAAGTCGTAGCGGTAGTCGTCGGCGTCGTACCCCTTCAGCGGGTTGCTGCGGCCATTGGCGCCGGTGTCAAGGTAGACCTCGACGCAGCCGTCGTGCATGTAGAGAAGCTTGGCGGTCCTCTCGATGGACTGCCGAAAGCGTTCCGGTTCGGTGACGACGAAGGCGTCATCGACGGCGCTCACGCGCAGGTAGAGGTTGTCGTTGTCCCACGCCAACTGGAACTGCGCGTCCAGGTCGCCCGGACCGCTGGACTTGACGGTCTCCTTCCCCGGTTCGGTCTTGCCGTAGAAGTTCGTCATCTTCACCGCCGGGACTTTGTCCCAGTCCGGCGCTGCCGGGTCGAGCGGGAGCGGTTGGACGGTGTGCGGCACGAAGAGGAACTGCATGTCCCAGGACGACGTGTCCTTGCGTTTGTCGGGGAACTCGGCAGCAATGTCGCCGTGCCAGGCGTTGAGCTTGCCGGGGGCCGGATCGACTCGCTCCTGCAACTTCGCCGTGAACTTGTCCTTCGCCTTGATGTCAAACGCGATGTCGTTGGCGCCGACCTGCAATTGGCCCTTCAATTCCTTGCCGGTCAAGTTCTCGGCGACCGCCTCGATGGAACCGTCCGGCGCCGGCTGGACGGTCACCATCAGTGCGTTTCCGGCACCGGAAACATCCGCCGCGTTCAGCGCCGCCGCGAGTTTGTCCGCGCCACCCGCGGCGCTGCGCATGAAGAGCGGGGCCGGCGTGAGCGGAATGTCGACGAATCCGTTCTGCGCCACGACCGGCCTGACGTTGCCCATCAGATCGATGAACTCCGGGACATCTCCCCCGAAGTTGACCGACATGGTGGGGCCCTTCTCGAGTCCCTCCTGGACCTTCGCCGTGATGCACCACACGGCGGCGACACCGCGGCCCTGCTCGTCCTCAAACACGTGACCCTTGACGCCTGCGGCCGGCAGCACGTCGGCCTTGAACCGCGGTTTGGGCAGGAGATGCCCGAGTGTGTTGGGTACCTGGCAAAGGGCCAGTGGCGTGAGGTACTGGTCCATGAACGGAGCGGAAACCCAGATGTTGAACGAGCGCACCTGCGGCCAGCCTTTCAGGCACGCGAGGTAGACGCGCGCCGCGTTGGCGGCATGGAGATACTCGCGCCAGCCGAAGTCGTAACTGGGCTTGCCGCCCTGGTAGTTGTCGTAGCAACCATCGTCGCCCCACTCCGGGATCTTGGTGTGCGTGCAGTTGAAGCCTTCGGTGTAGTCGATGGGGGTGGACTTGTCATAGCCATACCGCGCCATGATCTCGTTGAGCATGTCGGTGCACCCGTCGATGGCGTCGACCGGCCCGTAGGGGTGGACCGCCATGGCGTCCCACTTGACCTTGCCCCGGGTCGCCTTGAGGTAGCCATCCATCTCGCGGTAACCGCGCAGACGGCTGAAACCCGAGGTGCCGCCGTCGGGCAGCACGACCGCGTTCGGGTTGGCCTTCTTGATGCCGCGCCAGGCGGCGAACTGGACCTTGGCCCATTCGTCGAACCGCCCTGAAGCGATGATCGGGCCACCCTCGGACTCGGTCGACCAGGCCCAGGAAATCCCCCACGGGTGACTCTTCACGACCTTGTACGAGATCTCCTCGACGCGCGCCTCGATCTCGGGGGTTATCTCCTTCCAGCTCTTGGTGCTGTTGGTGAACTCCCGGTCCTCTTTCTCGGCCAGGTCGCAGACCAGCAGCAGGAAGTTGGCGACGCGGCAGTTGTTGTAGAGTTCGAACTCCTCCTGGGTGTGCCAGCCGTACGTGGTCGAGCCGAAACCCCACCGCATGTAGTTGCGGATCAGGTCGTTGCCGCGGGTGATGCGCGGCGCGTGGCAGAGGGTGCCGAAGACATCCTTGTCCGCGTGCTTGTTCTCGAGGAAGTCCATGATGGAAAAGCGATAGTAGTTGCGGTCCGTCGGTCCGCCGCTCGGTTGGAAATCCGCCTGCAGGACGAACACGCCGGTTCCGAGTTGTGCGCCGTCGTACGGCAGTTCGAGCCGGGCCGAGCCCGTGGCGTCAAGGGTGTACGTCAGGCTAAGATCGTAGAGCCGTTCGCGATAGTAGTTGAAGAGTTGGAGGTGCACGTCGCCCTGCGCATTCGCTGTGCCGCGGAGCGTGAGGCCGGCCCGGATCGGCTGCCCACGGGCGAGGTTGTTGTCGGGATCGGACGTCGCCAGGGCCGCCTCGATGTCAGGCGCGACGAAGTCCGTCGCCGTGTTGCCCGTCTCGAACTGGAGTCCGTCGATCAGCAGGTTTTGGCCGGTGCTGAGCAGCAGGTTCACACCGGCGCAGTCGGCGGTGAAGGTGAACGACTTGCGCTCCCACTTCGTGGTTGTGAGCGTGTGCTTCGTCTGGAACGCTGTCATCCAGCCGAATCTGCTGCCCTTCGTGCCCTGGATTCCCAGCGAGAACGCTACCCCCGGTTTCTCCGCTTTGGCGTAGACGCTGACCGTGTACGCCGTGCCCTTGATGACCGGGACCATGAAACTGGCCAGCGGCTGGGCGCCCTTGCCCGGACGTATCCAGATCGCGCTTTGGCCGAACCTGGCGTCGGTGCTGGCTGAATAGGCGGGGATGTCGGAGGGGTTGTACTTGCCGCCGCCCCACCACCAGGTCCAGAAGCGGAGCCCCTGCTCGAAACTGGGATTCGGCATGATGTTCCGGGTCGTGGACGCCGGGACGCAGAACCGGTCGTGCTCCCAGAAGTCGATTCCGGCGACCGGCGGCGGGGCGGTGTCCGCCCGGCCGACGACATCGCCGAAGCTGATCGTGAACTTGTCGGCGGCGAGTCGCTTGCTCGTGCCCACGCGGATGCAGACGCTGCAGGCGCCGCCGCCCGCAAGCCTCTCGCTGATCGCGTACTCGTAGTAGCCGGGGAACTTGATGGAGAAACTGCGCAGCGGCTTGTCGGGGGCGTAGACCAGTTCGAAGCCGTCCGTTCCCGCGGGGCCTGGCGTCTCTTTGTCCCCGGTCAGAAGAGCCGTATCGCTGAACTTGACCGTACTGCCGTTGATCCGCACCTGCTCTTGTCTGTAGGCGGTGCTGGACATGAACCACGGACTCACGCCGGCGTAGCCCTTCGGGTCGGCCTCGAACTTGTCCTGGGGCACGCCGAGGTCCCAGCTCACTTCGATCTGGCTGTCGCCAACGGCTTTCACAGTGTAGGCAAACGTCGCCGACTCGCCGTTCGCCTGCACGTACGCCTTGGAGTAGGTGATCGAGTTTTGCGCTTTGTCGTACCGCAACTGCGGTGTGGTGCCGTCCGCCGTCCGGAACGGATAGCCGAAGTTGCCCTCGGGCGGAGCCGCCCCCCAGAACTGGAAACCGAACACCTCGTGGTTGTCGACCATGATCTGCGCCGCCTGGTCGCGGTTGAGCGTGCCGCGTTCCCGGAATCCGATGCGCTTGTTCCCGATCCAGAGCGAGGGCTGCTCGAAGGATTCGTTGCCTTGCGCAATGCTCATGACCTTGAGTTCCGGGGGCGCAGGCTTGCCCGCCTCGGCCAGGAACGGCGGCGGCGGATGAGGCAGTTGTGACTCATCGGCCGCGGACGCGAACGCGGAAGCCATCCCCACAGCCAACGTCGCGAGCGTATTCCGCATGGTCTGCTCTCCTTGCGTTCACTCGAGTCAGTACGTGAATTCGATCCGATTGTTGGATACCGTGCCCGAGCCCGGCGCGCGCATGTTCCAGACGTCGGATGCCGTCAGCCCCGCCACATGTCCGTCGGTGAACCAGGCGTTGCCTTTGTGGTTGTGCCGAAGGTGCATGCCGGTGAACCCGTTGTACGCCCAGCCTGACGCCAATCCCTGAGCTTGTCGAAGGGGTGACGGGGGCGACGAGCGTAAACAATCCGACCCTACGTGCGTTTTTCATGGGTCCTCGTGTCCGCCTTCCGCAGTTTCGCTCCCGAACGAGCGGACGAGCCGGTCGGGCCGACTCCCTCGAACGGGATCCGTTGCGTCGCCAGCGTCATGTCCGGCTGGCGGATTTTTTCAATCAGCATGTGGACCGCGGCTTCGCCGTAGGCCCGGTTCTGCTGGACCATCACATAGTGGGGAAACATGAACAGCTCGTCCGGACTGCCGAAAAACCCGAACCGCAGGTCATCGCCGAAACGTCGGTTCGCGGCGGTTGCCAGTTGGATCAGAGGCGGGGCAACGTTCTCCATGGAGTAGCCGATGATGGCGTCCAGCCGCGGGCGCCGGCGCAACCACTCCCGCAGCGTCGCCAGGTGCCGGGGGCGTGCCACGGAACGCAGCGTCACGTCCGGTTCCAGGCCGGCCTCGCGCATGGCGTCGGCATAGCCGGCGGGGCGTGCGCGGCGGCTGTAATGCGCGTTCGGCGCGCACTCCAAGTCCACGTATGCGATGCGGCGCAGACCGTCGGCGAGCATCATTTGGGTGAGTTCGACGCCGGCGCCGTGGTCGTCGAAACAGACGCCGTCCTCCGGCATGTCACGGTTCAGCCAGATCGCCGGAATGTGGTGTCGGCAAAGCCCACGGCGCAGCGGGGCGACCATCGCCGAATTGTCGAAGTAGTTGACCAGCAGCCCGTCCCCCATGATCTCGCGGAAAACCCGCGGCATCTCCCGCTCCCGGGACAATTGTGCGTCGGTGTAGTGCGCGAGCTTGATGTCGTACCCGTTCCGGTCCGCCTGGGTCACCAGACCGAAGAACAGGTCCGCCGGCAGGTAGGAACGGTGACTGTCGGTCGCGATCAGCATGCCGAGCGAACCGGTCCGCCCCTGGCGCACGGCCTGGGCCAGCGGGTTGGTGCGATACCCCAGGCGCTCGGCGGCCTTCCGGATGCGCTGCCGGGTCGCGTCGCTGACGCCGGTGTTGCCTTTCCCGCCGTTCATGACGATGCCAACCGTCTGAATCGACTTGCCTGTCGCGGTTGCGATGTCCGCCAGTCTGGGGTTGGCAAACGCCATGGATCCTGCCCTTTCCAGCCGCACCCGGCTGGGAGGTTAACCTAACGTTAGGTCTAAAATAGCGGCCCCGTCTGACAATGTCAAGAACCGCTGTGGTGCATGCGGCCGCCGGCGCGTACCGGCGGTGGTCACCGGGCCCAAGCGCTTGGACGCAGCGTTCCAGGCAGTCACCCACCTGGTCGCGGTACTGCAGCAGGGCCGCGGGGTTGTCTGTGATCGCCAGCTTCTTGTCTTCGAAGCCGGGGTTCATGAGCGGCAGGGGACTGGTGCGCTCAAGGACCACGATCGGCCGCAACGTGGGCCCCGGACCGCATGAACGCGGGACTACGAGCCCGTGGCGCGTTCTGGTCGGCGGCTACGGCGTCTCTGCGACCAGGAACCAGCCGCCGGCGACCTTGACGGGGAGCGGTTCGTCGGGCTTGACGGTGCGTGCGTCCTGCATTTTGGGGATGGCGGGGGCGTGCAGTTTGACGGTGGCCGGGTCGAGGCCGAGTGCGGCCCAGTCGATGGTGAGCTTGACGTTTTCGTCCTTCAGCGACCAGGTGGCGACGGCGATCAACGCCTTGCCGGGTTTGCGGTACACGGTGACCAGCACGTCCTTGCAGTCGGTGCGCGCCGGGCACTTCGGGTCCCAGTAGCCGAGCCACTCCGCGTCCTGGATGCCGAACTCGTCCCACAGCGTCCAGGCACTCGCGCAGTTGGGGACATTTCGGCCGGCCAGGCCGTAGAGCATGCCGCGCCAGAGGTTGCCGGTGCCGGTGTCCTCGAGCATTTCGCCGGTGACGCCGAACGGGATGCCGGACACGTCCACCAGCCAGTAGTCCGGGCTGCGGTTGTAATTGAAGCACTCGCCATACCACAACTGGGTGACGAACGGCAGGTGCTCGAGGTCGGCGTTGGCGACGCTGCTGCCCTTTGCGTCGGTGCACTGGTGGTGTTCCATGCGGTAGGCGGGATTGTACTTCGACATGACGCGGGCGACACGCTTCATGATCTCGCGGTCGTAACCGATGCCATCGAGGTACAGGCTGTAGAAGCACTTGTTCTGCTGCAGCCAGTCCATGCCCTCGATGTAGTAGTTGTGCCAGCGCGAGAGGTAGCGCATGGCGACTGCGGCGTCGATCTCGTTCGGGACGGCGGTCCCGGTCCGCCACGCTTTGCAGAAGCCGTCGCCCAGGTGTTCGCGCAGCCAGGGGTGCCCGTCCTCGCGCGTCGGATTGGCACCGGCCTGGAAGCAGCGTTCCGGGCCAACCAGGATTTCGCCGCCCAGGCTGCGCAGTGCCCAGATTTCCACGCAGCGGTTGGTGAGTTCGCGGACGGTGTAGTACAACTGCACGCCGAGGCCGCCGTTGCCGAGGATCTGCTTCTGCAGGTCCACGAGCTTCTCCGGGGTCAGGAACGGGTAGTTGATCCACGGGTTGGCGGCATTGGCGTGATGGATGTGCTCGATGGTGGGGTGTCCCGGGGCCTTGGGATCGAGGGCGTTGCCGACGCGCGTCGTCCAGTGGACATTGGTAATGGGTTTGAACGGCGTGATCAGCAGGCGGAAGCTGAAGTGCCGCGCCTGGCCGGCTTTGAGCGGTGCGGTGTCGACGCGCGTGGTCACCAGGGCCGCATCGCCCTGCTCGGCGAGCGTGCCGCGGCCCTCGGTGGCGCGCAACTGCATGCCGGCGTTGACGTCGCCGACCCAGATGTTCGTGTAGCTTCGGGCCCAGGCGTTGAACGTCCACTGGTGCGAGGGCGGACGGTAGCCGCCGGGTGCGTCGCCGCCGGCCATGTAGGTGGCGATCTTGCGGCTGAACGGCACGTCCAGGCCCACGTCGGCCAGTGCGGTGTCCGCAGTGGCGGTCACCGCAATGTCGAACTGAACGCAACCGTCGAACTCCATGGTCACGGTGTTGCTGAGCGTCAGCCCGGGCGCGGTGGCGGCGTACTGGCGCACGATCTTGCCGGCCTTCTGGAGTTGGGTTTCCGGGTTGCCGGCGGGCGTCCACTCGACCGGTTTGCCGTCGCGGGTCGCGACGAAACGCATCGGTGTTGCGAGGATCGCATGGCCGCGGCTGGTGACTTGCTGCGGCATGCCGAGCGGGCCGAACTCGACCGCGCGGGCGAGGCACTCGATGCGGTTCGCCTCCGCCTTGAGCGGGGTGTACGGCGGCACGAGCCAGTCGTCATCGAGGCCCAGGGTCGAGTTCAGCCAGCGCAGCCGCGAGTGGCGCCACGGCTCGTCGTCGCCATGGTTCGCGATCACCGCGCCCGCGACGTTCACGGCGATCTTGACCGTTTGCGGCTGCAGGCCCTTCGGTTGCACGGTGACGGTGCTCGTGTACGTGCCCTGCGCCGTGTCGGGGAGTTGGACCCCGAGCCACAGCGCGCGCACCTTGCCCTGGGCGAGGGGGAACGGCTGCGTGAACGCCTTGCCCAGCCAGTCGGTGCCGCCGAGGTTGAGGCAGGTCCACTCGGCTGCGGGGATCGCAGGCTTGCCGTCGCAGGTCAGGTCGCTGAATGTGAGACTGAGGTCGCTGATCGGCGCGCGTGACGCGAACACACCGAGTTGCAGGCAGTAGTACTCGCCCGGCTGCGCGTCGCCCTTGAACTCAGGTGCCGGGCCGCGCTTGATCCACGCCAGCGGCAGCGTCTCGAACATGCGGATCGGGTACTTACGGTCTTCCGGGAAGAGGAGATACTCCCTGTCCTGAGTCTGGTCCAGGAGCGCGCCGACCTCCTCGCGCGTGGCGATGACCTCCATGGGGTCGAACCGGTCAAACTCCGTCTTGGCCTGGATCTCCACCACCTCGGCGGGCGGGAGCAGTTGCCAGTTGCCGCGGGTGATGTCGCCGAGCTCGCCGCGCATGATGGCCGGTTCGTCGCCGAGGCTCCAGGCGACTCGGTTGACCCAGTTCGGCTCGGGCTCCTGGTAGGCGGGCAGGTACGGGTCGGTCAAGCCCCAGAACCAGGGTGAACTGCTTAGCGGGACGTACGGCAGGTAGTAGACCTCGTAGTCGCCCGGGATCGTCGGCGCCTGGAAGATGATGTCACCGTACTCCTGCTTCACGTTGAGCACGATGACGTTCTTCACCGGTTGCCCGGTCTTGGCGTCGATGATGCGAATGCCCTTGGCCTCCGGGTTCTGGTCGCGTCGTCGCCAGGGGATGTGCGCCCAGACCGCCTCGTAGCGTTGTTTCGCCTCGGTGCCGTAACTGGCGAAGCGCGCATAGCTGATGCGCCCATACTGCTGCACGGATTCGGACACGTGCAGGATGGCGCGGTGTCGGCCGAGATCGTTCCGCTTCCAGTCGGTGACGCTGTACTTCACGTCCTGGCTGGCCTTTTCGACGCCGCGCAGGGCTTGCCGGAAGCACAGGTCGGTCGCGTCGCCGGTCCAGAAAAAGAAATCGTCCTTGCTGGTGGCAACGGGGACGGGTGTCCACGCCGTGTCGTCGTAGCCGGGCTTGAGCCACGCCCAGTCGGCTGTCGCGGCGCATTTCCACAGCGGGTCCGTCGTGGCGCGGCCGACCTGGATTCGGATGCCCGGGTCGGCGCCGTCCGCTTTGGCCACGATGCCAACCACGTTTTCGCCCTCGTCGATGTCCAGCGCGGCGCGCAGGGTGCGCTCTTTGCGCCCGGCGTACGAAGTCAGCCACGTCTTGCCCGACAGCGAGACACGCTTGCCGTTGACCAACAGCGCGGCGTTCACGTTGCGGGTGTGGATCTCGAAGTAGGTCTTGATCTTGTCGGCCTTGTCCGTCGCGTCCGTCTTCTGTGCGGCGGCCTGGGCCCGGGCATTGAACGCCTGGTTCAGGCCGATCTCGGCCAGGGTCTTGGCATCCTGTGTCGGCGCTTCGCCTTTGAACTGGAACGCGCGGTAGTGGTCGACATCGTGGAAGTTCACGACCCGCGGCGCCCACGTGGTCAGGTCGTCCTTCGGCGTGGTCGAGTGCCGCGAGATGTTGACCCGCCACGTGTCCCCGGGCTTGGGCGTGACGCCGAACCGCGCGAAGGGGATGGCGGCCTCTGCGAGCCACGAGTCCTGCCGGCGCGTGGCGGCGACGTCCCAACCGTCCGGCCAGTGTGCGCCCAGCGGGTTGAGGATGAACTGGACCTTGGGCTTGCCTGCGCCGGGCGCGATGTGGATCTCGATGCAGTCGTTTTGCCACAGGTCGGGGCTGTTCTCCTTGGTTGCCGACAGCTTGTCCGCATTCGGCTGGTAGCAGCGGGTCGCGATGAAGAGCGTGTCCTGCGTGTACCCGGCCTGGAAGTAGGTGATGGCGGTGGTGACGAACTCGCGCTGCTCCTCGACTTGTACGTCACCGGGCAGGACCTGGAGCCCGTCGTCGCTGGCTGTGGCGGCTTGCAGGCGGCAGAACCCGGAGACCTCCGGCGTCAGGCGCCAGGCCGGGTCGTCCAGGACACCGTCGAGCTTCGGCGCCTGCTCGAACTTGCAGCAGGGGTAGACGTTTTCGTCGCCGGCTGCCTGTTGCAGGGCCGCGGCGGCGAACAGCGACAACGGCCCCAGCGACAGCTTCGCACCGACCTCTGCGGGCGGGTAGAGTTGCAGGCAGAACGACATTTTCTGCGGCGGCGTGCGGAACCGGATCTCGGCCGTCTGCCACGCCTCGGCAGCGGTGAACTCGCGCAGGGGTGTGTTCCAGGTCCAGTCGGCGCCTTCCGTCTTCTGCAGAACGCCGATCCTTGCTGCGCCCGGGCCGTCCACGCGGATCTCGAAGCGCAGCGAGTAATCCGTGTTCGGCTCCAGGCCGTCCACGACACGGTAGACTTTGAAGTCGCCGCCCGGCCGCTTCCGGTTCATGGTCAACGCGTTGTTTTCGACGGTGAACTCGCCCGTGTCCTCGGGAATGCGGACCGGATTTCCCCAGCCGGCTGGGGTCTTCAGGTCATTCTGGCCCAGCAGGTTGACGAGTTTGTCGGCCGCCGCGCGGGCGGGCATGAGGCTGGCTGCGAAGGCGGCAGCCCCGAGTGCGACGGCGGTCAGAGTGCGAAGCGTGTGGTTCCGTGGCGTGGTGATCATGCCTGTCCCTCCCTACCTGATGCTGACACCGGACTGGGCTGGCCCCGACGCGGGGAACCAAGCTGCGGTCTGGCGTGAATGTAGCACGCCGGTACGCCGAGGGAAAACCGACCTGTGCGGCCGAATCCAGCGTGGCAGAAACGCGGCTTGCCCCGGCCAGGACGATCGAGCGCGCAGTGGCTCGGCGCGTCCCGCGCCGAAGCGGGGTGCGCCGGCCGGTCCCCGGCCGAGGGCCTCGGTCCGGGACGGACCCGAGCACTCTACCACGGTCCCGGAGGTCCCGCGCCACTGCCGCATGAAGGAGCTGGAGGAGAAACACCGCCAGGGCTACGCCCGTGCGCCGGTGGCCAAGGTCCGCGACGTCAGCAACGCGATTCGGTTTGCCCTGGATCTCCGGGACTGACGGTTGTGAGGTGTTTCAGGACGCGTCGCAGGAGTCGGTCGGCGGTGCCGGGCGTGAAGTGTGTCGAGTCGGGCGAGGCCTCGTAGCCGCCGCGCGGGTACTCGTGGGCCAGTGGCAGGTAGCCCTGGTAGCCGTTGGCGCAGGAGACCAGGACGCTGTCGGGGCAGCGCTTCTTCATGCGCAGGCTGATTTCGGACAGCACTTCGAACGGCATGGCCACGAGCGTGGTCTTGCCGATCTGCAGGCATTGGACCTGGATCGTGAACCGGTTCTTCGGGTAGAGCCGCGACCGGCCCAGGGCGGTCTGCTGGCGGTTGAAGTCTTGGGCCGCCTTTCCGACGACGGGGTTATCGCGCGCGGTGTCGGCGTCGAGGATTGCGAGGTAGTCAGCCTTGGCTCGGTCATACTCCGCCTCGGCCGTGCCGGGGTTGGTCTCGAAGATGGTGCGTGCTCTGAGTTCGACGACACTTGTCTTCAGGACCGGATCCGGTTCCGTGCGATAGGTCCGCTCGGCGAGAAGGATCGTGTTGCCGAGTACACTGCCAATGCGCTGCCGGCAGTCGCCGAGGCGGTTGATGGGCACCGCATCGCCCGCGGCACCGAGCGTGAAGAAGACCGGGCACTTGTATTTCTCCTCGACGGTTTGGCGGAGGTAGTACGGATAGTCTGCGGAGACGCGGTAGAAATCGCGGTCGGGCAGTTCGCCGCCGGTTACCGGGTGGCAGCCGAAATTGGTGAGCACCGCCTTGATGCCAGTGTCATCCTTGAACCGCAGTACGGTCAACTCGGGGTCGACGGGGCGGAACTCGAACGCGTCGGGGTTCGGCGGGTAGAGGAAGTTGGTCTGGACCGAGCCGTCCGGCTTGCGCGTGCGGCGGTTGAACGCGACCTGCGGCGCCTGCAGGCGCGCGGTTTGCAGTTGCACGGGCTGCAGGTTCTGCAGGCTGGCGGTCGCGGCGTCCAGAAGTTTGGTCGTGAACTGGGCTTCGTAACGCGGGTCCGGTTCGACGATGCCGACCCGGGGCGATGCGAACCCTTCACGGTGCAGGGCTGGGGCGAAGTGGGTGTGCGAGGCGGCGATGAGCACATCGGGGAAACCGATCCCGGTTTCGCGCCGCAGGGTGTCGCAGAGCTGTTGGCAGTTGTGCGCCTTGATGCCGCTCAGGTCACACGTGATGAGCAGGACCGTCTTCGTGCCGTCGCTGAGGGCGAGGCAGCTTAGGGAAATGGGTTCCGCCACGCCCGTGGACGTCTGCTCCCTTGCGCCGTAGCCGTAGAGCCAGGCCGGGTCGTTCGGGGTGATGTCGCGCACGGCAGTGCCGAGTCGAAGTGAGCTCATGAGAGGCGCCTCCGTGGATCAGGATCGGGATGTGCGTGGGCGTGTGGGACGCGTACAAAACCGACCGAGCACCCAACGAGAGGGTGCCAGCCCACGTGCAGGTCTCGCCCCCGGACCGCGCGAAGGGCCTGTCGATATAATCGCCTGACGCGGGCTGCAACGTCTGGACACCGCCGTTCTCGGCGGTCATTCGTGCTCACTCCACGGCGGAGGACCGCCGTCTCCAGCCGGTTTGCGTCGGCAAAGTGCCCCAATCGACACGCCCTGAGCGCGGGACTACAAACCTGGTTTGCCGCGCGTCAAGCGGGGTTCAGCAACCGAGCACCTTCTTGACGAGGGCGACATTTTCCTCGACCATGTTGTCCTTGTCGCCACGGTGCATGCCGACATTGACGACGTCGGTCGGCTTGATGTTCTCGAACGCGT
This sequence comes from Lentisphaerae bacterium RIFOXYA12_64_32, assembly GCA_001803235.1. GTDB lineage: Bacteria > Verrucomicrobiota > Lentisphaeria > Oligosphaerales > YB12-FULL-65-16 > YB12-FULL-65-16. The sequence goes on along the minus strand of MHBL01000015.1, from coordinate 17,863 downwards.
ACTCGAAGGCCATGCCGGCGTCGATGCGGCCGGCGCCCATGATCTTGTACGCGATGCAGGGTTTGCGGATGCGGCGGGCGCACTCGGCAGCGCGCGCCATGTCCGCCAGCTTGAACTTGTGGCCCTTGCCGCTGTGCAGGCTGCCGCAGTTGAAGAAGCACACGACGTGGAAGTCGACCAGGTTCAGGCTGTCGATCCAGTCGTGCGTTTCCGGAGCATGTCCGGCCACACCCACTGGCACCCCGTGCTGGCGCGCGTGTTTCACCCAGTCGCGGAGTGTCTTGTCGTCCTTTTCGCCGAAGAGCTTGTCGGTGAGTCCGCCGTGGAAGTAGAACGCCTTGCAGCCGATCTCGACGGCCGTGTCGATCGCCTTGTGCATGCTCGGGTAGTTCGAGCCGCTGATCTGTGCGATCCACTGCAACGGCCCGCCCGCCGAGAGGTACTCCCGCACGGCTTGCAGCACGTGCGGCGTCTCGTTGTTCGTGATGACCGTGTTGAGGCCCGCCGCTTCGGCGCGCCCCCAGGTCTCCTTGATGCGCTCGACGGTGTAGTAGGACTTCATCTCCTGGTCGCGTTGCGGGTTCTGGTGGCTGTAGCCGCCGAACGGGTTGGCGCCGAGGATCAAACGGGTGACGGTCAGACCGCAGAAGTCGACGGTGGGTAGCATGGTATCTGCTCCTTTATGCGAGTTCTCGCTTCACGCATGAGTTGACCACATCTTTACCAATATACTCCATGGCGGCGCAGTCGGCACCGCTCGCGCACCGGTGCCCAGGGCTGTTTCAAGATCCGTGACCGTCGCGTGCGGTGAGTACCCCCGGCGTGTCCCCACGCCGGGGGGGGCGGCCTGAGGACAGGCCGCCCCTACTTGGTGTGCGCGGAGGCGTGGCCTTTCGAGACGCGGCGCCAGATCTTGAAACAGCCCTGACCGGTGCCGGCGGCGCATCAACCGCGAAAGAGCTGGTCTTCCGTAGGTTGCCTGGCTCCTGACGCTACTGACGGCCGTCGGTCGCCATCGGCCGCGATCGACTGCAACCGACCGCCGTCGACTCCGAGCGGCGAGCCCCGGGCGTGGCCGCCGTATTCGGTCGTCTGCGGCCATCACGCACGGCGCGGTTCGTGCCGCTCTTGCAGTCCAGCCCTCGACCCATATGGTAGTGCAGCAGCGGCGTTGAGAATGTCGTTCGAAACGTGCGAGGACAGACTGAAATGGGAGCCGTGCAATGGGCGCGAAGCGAGCCAACGATCCGTTTCCGGTGATGGAGAACATGACGGTCAGGCTGGTGCGGGAGTACCTGCAGCGGAACAAGGGCATCATCATTCCGGTCGGGGTGATCGAGCAGCACGGGTACCACTTGCCGCTGTCGACGGACGCGTTGATCGCAACGCACCTGGCGCGGCGCATCGGCGCGAAGGCCGGTGTGCTGGTGGCGCCGACGATCCACCAGTCCTTCTCGGGCGGCGGACTGCCGGGCACGATGAACATCTCGCCGGCGGTCATGTCGTTGGTCATGAGCGACACGCTGACGACGCTCGCGGCGCAGGGGTTCCGGAATTTCTACATCCTGCTCTGCCACGGCGGCAGTGAGAACGCCCGTGCGCTCGACGATGCACTGAAGATCCTACTGCGCACCAACCCGACGTTTGCCGACGCCATGATCGTGTTCATGCCGGCGTGGAAACTGGGCACGCGGACGATCGGGTACCAGCAGGGCATGCAGGAGCGCGACTGGCACGCCGGCTGGGTCGAGACCTCAATGGTCATGGAACTGGCGCCGGAACTGGTGCGGATGCAGGACCTGAAGCTGGATCCCAAACCGCTGCTGCAACTGCAGATCGATCACCCGGACAACTACCAGCACGCCGAGAAGATCGTCGACGACCCGCTCGTCGTGCCGCGCATGACGCAGCGGCCGGACATCAAGGTCGGCGTGATGGGGCACCCCGAACGCGCCTCGCGTGCGATCGGCCGCAAGATCGTCACCAGCATCGTGGCCGACGCGGTGCAGCGCCTCCGCCGCTTCGAAGCCGAGGCGGACGGGGTCTACAAGGAAGTGAAGTTCGTCCCCGCGCCGCTGATCTTCGACGAGGAGTGATGGGCGCGGCTTCGCGCAAACGCTACGCCGGATCGACCGGGCGACGAGTGTCGCGTGTCGAGGGGGAAGAGAGGTTTCAGGTGTCAGGGTTCAGGCGACGGAACGCCTCCGAGGCATCCGCGCCGCGTCCGATGATCTCGATGAGGTCGACCTGCCGCCAGCACCGCAAAGGAGGATTTCCGTGAGGGTCGAAGAACAATACATGGACGTGCTGCAGAATCTGGAGCACATCGTTGTGTCGGCGTTTCTGCGGCAGCCGTGACTCGGCGTGGCGTGATTCAGTGCCCGCGTGGGGCGGTACTCCGTAGCCGCGGGGCATCCGAGCGAGTAGCTCGCCGTTGCGTCTCATTCGGGCACGGTCAGGGCTGTTTCAAGATCTGGCACCACGTCTCGGAAGGCCACGCCTCCGCGCACACCCGGTAGGGGCGGCCTGTCCTCAGGCCGCCCCCCCCCCGGCGTGGGGACACGCCGGGGGTACTCGCTGCACGCGACGGTCACGAATCTTGAAACAGCCCTGGGGCACGGTGGGGTGCGCTTGGCTTTCCCTCCGCATTGCTGTAAGGTAACCGTTTAGCGAGAAGCTCCGGCTCCGAACGGGAGCCGAGGCTGTCTGCCGAAAAGAGAGTCGGAAACCGAGTGTCGAGGGGCGGGGAGACGGAGTCTGGATGGGCGTGCCCCGCAACTGGACTGGCGCGAGGCAGGGGCCGTCATCGCTGTCCGGCGCAGGCGTGGCGAACGCTGGAGGTTTGGGTAGGCGGTCAGTCTGAACGCTGCCTGGCGAGACGACGCTCGCAGGGTTCGGGCGGGTCGGTGCGTCAGCCGTCTCAAACGGTCGGACCTGGCACGGGGAACCCCAAGACATGAGCAAGGCCGCGCTTTGGCTCAGGGCGCTCCTGTTCGGGGTGGCTTACTTCGCCGGGGCTTGGCTCGGCGACTGGTTGACGTTCCAGCCGAGTCTGTTCAACACCTTCTGGCCCAACAGTGGTCTGTTTGTCGCGGTTCTTCTTCTGCATCCGCCGCGTGCCTGGCCCTTCTTCGTTCTGGCCGCTGTTCCGGCCAATATCGCCTTTGACCTGTTTCATGGTCGTCCGCTTTGGGTCACCCTCCTGTTCAGTACGGGGAACTGCAGCGAGGCGGTGGCGGGCGCCTGGTTGGTGCGGCGGTTCTGCGGCGGCAGCTTCTCCCTCGCGTCCATGCGCGAGCTGCTCGCCCTGATTTTTGGCTCGGCGCTGGCGTCCACGGCGCTCAGCGCCACCTTCGGCACGATCGCGGTGTGTCTGGCCTACGGCGCCACGCCGTGGGTGCAGTGGCTGAAATGGTGGTCCAGCGATGTTCTCGGGGTGCTGCTGGTCGCGCCCTGCATTTTCTCGTGGCTCTCGACACGGCAGGACGAACGGTCGGCAGCGGACCGGCACGTCGAACTGCTCGCCCTCGTGGCGACCGTCGTGATCGTGAGTTACCTCGCCTTCCATGGCCACTGCCTCGAGACGGGCCTGAATTTCGTGTTCATTCCGGCTGTCGTCTGGGCGGCACTGCGCTTTGGCGTAGCGGGCGTCTCGCTGGCCAGTGTCGGTGGCGCGGTGATCGGTGTGGTCCTGGCCATACGCTCTCACTCGTTCGCGGAGTTGCCGGACCACAATGCCTGGCTGGAGGCGGTGACCCTGCAGGGGTTCCTTGCCGTGTCCACGACCCTCGGGCTGGTCCTGGCCGTTCTCTACCGCGAACGGATGGCGGCCGAGGCGCTGGCGCTGCAGCGCACGCTGGACCTGGAGCGGGAGCGACGCGTGCATGAGGACATTCTGGAAGCGACACTGGCCGGGTACTGGGACTGGGACATTCCCGGGAACACGGAGTACCTGAGCCCGGCGCTCAAGCGGATGTTCGGCTACGAAGACCACGAGCTGGTGAACCGACCGGAGTCCTGGCAGAAGCTGGTCTTCGCCGAGGACCTCCCCGGCGTTCTGGAGGTTTTCGACCAGCACGTCAAGAGCCACGGCGAAGTCCCGTACCGGCGTGAGGTCCGGTGTCGGCACAAGGACGGTTCCACGGTCTGGGTCTTACGTGCCGGCCGGGTCATCGAGTGGGCGGAAGACGGGTCCGCGAAACGTATGGTCGGCTGCCATGTGGACATCACCGACCGCAAGCGGGCGGAGGATGAACTGCGGCGGAGCGAAACGCGCTACCGGACGCTGTTCGAGCAGTCCGGCGATTATATCCTGCTGATGGAGGTGGGTGAGGACTTAGTCCCGGTCATCATGGACGTGAATCCGGCCGCCGAACGCGCCCACGGTTACTCGCGGGAAGAGCTGCTGGGCAAGCCGATCACCTTCCTGGATCCGGACAGCACGCCGGAACTGAACCGTCAGCGGATCCCGGCGCTGGCCGGCGGGAATCTCTCCCTGTTCACCGTGCAGCACCGTCGGAAGGACGGGACGGTGTTCGATGTCGAGGTCAGGGCGCAGACCCTGAGAGTGGGGCCCAAGCTGCTGGTCGTGACGTCGGAGCGGGACGTCACGGACCGCAAGCGGTTGGAGGAACGCCTGCGCCAGTCCGAGAAGATGGACGCCATCGGCCAGCTTGCGGGCGGCGTGGCGCACGACTTCAACAACCAGCTCGCCGGAGTCCTCGGGTACGCGGACCTGCTCGTGCGCCGGATCGAGGATGGGCCCTTGAAGCGCTACGCCGAGAACATCAAGGTGGCGGCCACGCGGGCGTCGGACTTGACGCGGCAGCTTCTGGCGTTCGGGCGCAAGGGCAAGTACCTGAGCATGCCGACCGACCTGCACAAGGTCGTTGCTGAGGTGGTGGAGCTTCTGAGTCGCAGCATCGATAAGCGGATCGAGATCCACCAGCACCTCGACGCCAACCCGGCTACGGTGACGGGCGACCCGACGCAACTCCAGAACGCGATCCTGAATCTTGCTCTGAACGCCCGCGATGCCATGCCGCAAGGCGGGGCCCTCACGTTCGCGACGCGTGTGGTGACCGTGGATGTCTCGGCGGCGGACGCCGACGGGCCGTCGGGGCGTTGCGTGCAGGTCAGCGTCACGGACACGGGTATTGGGATGAGTCCCGAGACGCAGAAGCATCTTTTTGAGCCGTTCTTCACGACGAAAGAGCAAGGGAAAGGCACGGGGCTGGGCCTCGCCTCGGTCTACGGCGCGATTCGGAACCACAAGGGCGCCGTACAAGTCCAGAGCGAGCTCGGGCACGGTACGACCTTCACGATTCGGCTGCCGCTTCCGGACGCCCTGCCGGTCGCGGTCGACCCCGTCGTCCCGGACGCCGCGGCGCCGCAGCGCCCGGCCGGCATTCTGTTCGTTGACGACGAAGGCCTCGTCCGCGAGCTGGTCTCTGACATGCTCCGGAGCGTTGGGCACAAGGTCGCGACCTGTGCGGACGGTGCAGAGGCGGTTGCCTACTACCGGGAAGCCTGGGCGAGCATCGATCTGGTGATCCTGGACATGGTTATGCCGAAGATGAATGGGCGCGACACGTTCCTGGCTTTGCGCCGGATCAATCCGAAGGTCAAGGCGCTTCTGGCCTCGGGCCACAGCCTCGACGGCGAGGCGCAGGCCGTTCTGGACGAAGGCGCGCTGGGGTTCGTTCCGAAGCCGTTTGAGCAGACGGAACTGGCGCGTAAAGTGGCAGAGGCGCTGGCGTCTTGAGCAGGGCGCCGTCTCGTGCCGTTCGGCAGGCAAGCAATCGCATTGGAGGTAGAACGTATGAGCAGACCCGACACGGCAGTGGCGTTGTTCAAAGACGGGTTCTCGTGTTCGCAGGCGGTGTTTGCGGCGTTTGCGGACCGGTTCGGGGTGGACCGGGACACGGCGCTGAAAGTGGCGGCTGGGTTTGGCGGCGGTATCGGGCGGCTGGGGCTGACATGTGGTGCGTTGACGGGCGGCATCATGGCGATCGGGATGAAGCATGGCGCGGTGTCCGCACAGGATCGAGAGGCGAAGGAGAACACGGGTCGGCAGGTCCGCGAGTTTTTGGCGCGGTTCAAGGCGCGGCACGAGTGCCTCAACTGCAAGGACCTGCTCGGCTGCGATCTCAGCACGCCCGAGGGGATGGAACAGTTCAAGGCACGAAACCTGCACGCCACCGCCTGTCCGGCTTTTGTCCGCAGCGCCGCCGAACTGCTCGAGGAAATGCTGCCGGCACAGACGGGCGCGGCCTGATCGTGCGGCGCGGCACAGGGGCGCTGACACAGTCCTGCCCCGGTCGTGCTCGGCTTGTTTTTTGTCTCTGCCGCCGCATATTTTACTTCACTCGACCGCGCATGCTTGCGTGACCCAACACGGGGGAAACCTCATGATTGTTTCGTTTGACTGCGGGAGCTGCCAGAAGAAGGTGCAAGGGGTTCGGAACCCTGACACCGGCCGGGCTGTCTGCCCGGAGTGCAGCCAGGAGATGGCCGTGCCCGGCGCAATCGTCCCGGGCGTGGTCCTGGGGACGGGATACCGGATCGAGCGCAAGCTGGGTCAGTCGCGTTCGAGCACGACGTATCTGGGTTACCAGACCGCCATGCAGCGGAATGTGATGGTCAAGACGTTGGCGCCGATGACCCAGGACCAGGAGCAACTGGCGCGGTTCCTGCAGGAGAGCAAGCTCACCGGTAGCCTGCGGCACCCGAACATTCTGGCCGCGATCGACGCCGGCGCCGACGGCGGCGTCTACTTCATGGTTACGGAGTACCGGCCCGGTGCAACCCTCGACGACTACATGAAACTGAAGGGCGGGCCGTTGGACGAGAAGGAAGCCCTGTCCTTTCTGGCCTCCATCGCCGAAGCGCTGCAACACGCCTGGGCAGAGCGCAAGATTGTGCACCGCAACGTCAAGCCTGACAACGTCCTGATCACGGATGAGAAAGAGGCGATGCTCACGGATCTGGGCATTGCCAAGTCGCTGGCGGGCGAATCGTTGAACCTGACGGCGGCCGATTTCACCGTTGGCACACCGGAATTCATGAGTCCGGAGCAGGTGCAGGGTGACCCGGACCTGGACTTCCGCGCTGACCTGTATTCGCTCGGTATCGTGGCCTATTACGCGGTCACCGGCGAGCTGCCGTTTGTGGACACCAACCCGGTCGCACTGATGACCAAGCAGCTCGAGGAGAAGCCGGTCCCACCCTGCGAGAAGAACCCGCGCGTTTCGGCCCGCTGCTCGGCGCTGATCGAGCGGATGTTGAAGAAGGAACCCAAGGACCGGGCTGCGAGTTGGCAGGAAATCATCGACGACATGCGGGCGATTGCGGTCGGCAAAGTATCGATGGCGGTCCCGGCGTTGGCCAAGCAGAAGAAGGACCCCGAGAAGAAGGCCCCGCCCGCGGCAGCGCCTGCCGCCGCCCCCCCCCGGTTGACGCGGAAGGAGATCGAGCAGATTGCCAGCGTCGTGACGGCCAAGCCGTCCATTGGGACCAAGATGATCGTGTACATGTTGTCGGCGCTGGTTCCAATCCTGATCGTGACCATGATTTACATCGTCAAGCAGACTCAGCGTCCGGCGCCGGTGACGCAGAGGCCCGCGCCCGCGCCGGTGGCTGTTCAGCGTCCGCCGGCGGTTGAGCCCCAACCGGCTGCGCCGGAGAAGCCGGCGGTTGCGGAGTCCGCGCCGGCCCAGAGCGCGGCGCAGGAGAAAGACCAGAAGGAGATGTACGATTTTGCCCTCCGGCACTGGAAACAGAACCCGCAGGACTTCGACGGCGCGTTGCAGAAGCTGACGCTGGTCAAGGAGCAGTTGGCCGGGACCAAGTACGCCCTGATGGCCGAGGACAAGATCAAGGAGATTGAGGCGGCGAAGGACAGCGCGATCAAGGCGGTGCTGAGTGAGTTGGGGGTGCAGGCCAAACTTCTGGCGGACGCCGGCAAGTACGACGAGGCGATCTCGACGTTTGCCAAGTACACAGGACGGTTGGCGGACGTCACGCGGGATGAGCGTGCCGCCGAGGTGCAGCGGTTGCGTACGGCGCAGGCGGCCACGGCGGCCGTGCAGAAGGCCGAGGCGGCGCAGGCGACAACGGAACTCGGCGAACTGAAGAGTCGGATCGCCGCCGAGGTGCTCGGGGGCCGCGAGGCCGCGGCCCTGAAGTTGGCCGACGAGGCGCTGGCGGACGCCAGGTTCACGGCCGCGAAGGAGGAGTTGAGCGAGATCCGTAAGTCGGTCGAACTGGTCTCGAAAATGGACGAGATTATTCTGCAAGGCGTCAAGGCTTCGGCGGGCGAGGTCATGAAGATCGCGCTTCGGGACAAGGAGCCGTCCGAGGTCGAGATTTCGGGAGTGGAGAAGGGGCGTGTCAATGCCAACCACCTGATCAAAGGTGAAGACGGCAAGATCAAGGGCAGGATGGGATTTGAATTTCGCGCTGCCGATTTGCACCCCCGGGACCAAATCGTGTTTCTGAAGAAAGCAGCGCCCGAGCACATTGACCTGCTTTGCGGCGTGATTGCGCACCGGGTTCGGAAGAAGGACACTGCCATGGCGCAGTTCCGCAAGGATGACGGTGCCCTGGCTCAGATGTTGCTCGCCGAGATTGCGAAGTGAGCGGCGTGCCGTCGGTCGCGCGCAACGCCTGTCGCCGCTCGGCGTCACGACGGTCTTTTCTCCGCGTGGTTCCGAGTTCTCTTCGCGCCCCGCCCGGGGGCGCCCCGGCGCCACCACTCAGGCCCGCAGCGGCAAACCGATGGCAACCGGCAGGAGATCTGCCGCTCATCTCGATGAAGGAGGTCTGCGATGTCCGCAACTGACGGGCATTCATTCGTGAAAGAGCGCTCTGAAGTCGCCTACTTTATGCGGCGGCTGTACCGGCAGCAGTTGACGACGACCTCCGGCGGTAATATTTCCCTGCGCGCGGACGACCGGTACGTGCTGCTGACCGCGTCGAAACGGGACAAGGCCAGGCTGAGGTGGCAGGATGTGGGCATCCTCAGTCTGGACGGTGAGAACCTGAGCCCGGAACTGGTGCCGAGTATCGAGGTGTCAATGCACCTGGGCGTGTACCGGCAACGGCAGGACGTCAAGGCCATCGTTCATGCCCATCCGGTCACGGCCAGCGCCTTCTGTGCCACGTCGCGACCGATCAACTGTCACCTCACCGCGGAGGCCTATGCCATCCTGGGCGAGCCCGCATACCTGCCGTATGCGTGCATGGGCACCGAGGAATTGGCGGGGATCATCGCCAAGGGGATTGGGAGCGCGGTCTGTGTGCTGATGGCGAATCACGGCGCGATGTGCACCGGCAAGTCGCTGCTGGAGGCCTTTGACCGCATCGAGGTGCTTGAGGCGACGGCACGGATCAACGTCCTGGTGCAGGCGCTGGGAAACATGCGGGACTTGGGCGTGGGCGAGTTGGCCGCCCTCGACCGGTTGATGGGGCGGGGACGGGGGTGAGCGCGGAGCACGGAGCACGGAGCACGGAGCACGGAGCACGGAGCAGCGACTCTGGGGCCACGCGGCCTGAACCGGATTGCGTTTGATTCGGGACTTCACGGGAACTGAGCACTCTGCAGGAACACCACACAATACCGGCGGCGAAGTGGGATGAATCGCGGGTCTTCGCTTTGGCGGCTGTGGCCGTGTTTCTGGTGCGGGTCACGCCGTGGTTGCTTTCGGATTTGTGGTACGACGAGATCGTCACGCTGACTGATTTTGCCATCGGGCCACGGCATGACGCGTCCATCCTGCACGTGTTTCGCTCCTACCCGGTGGCGAACAACCATGTCCTGTTTTCCGCCGTCGCCTGGTGTTGGGTGCGGTTTCTGCAGTTCAGTTCCGCCGAGTATCTGCTGCGGATGCCGTCGGTCGCCTTTGGGGTGCTGACGCTTCTGTGGATCCTCCGGGATTGGCCGAAATGGCTTGGGCAGCGTGTGGCGGGTGTGACGGCCGTGTTGTTCGCCATGAGCCCGGTGTTCTGCGGTTTCTCCTGGCAATTGCGCGGGTACTCGCTGTCCATGCTGCTCGGCGCCGTGGCGGTGTCTGGGGTCATGGAGTTGACGACCGGTTCGCACCGGCGCGGCCTTCTGTTGAGTGTGCCAGCGGCGTTCCTGCTGCCGCTGGTGATTCCCACCAATGCACTGTTGCCGGCGGCCCTGCTGCTGGTGCCGGTTTTTCTCGGCGCCGGGGACCCGTCACTGGCCGTCCGCGTCCGACGGGTGGCGCCGGTCGCCGTGGCCACATTGCTGGGGTGTTCCTACTACCTGACCATTCTGCCGCAGTTCCTGCATGCGGCCAAGGAGACCCAGGGCTGGCCGAACGGGTGGCTGGTCTTCGGCAACGTCCTCCTCGGCCTGCTGGCGCATCTCGGCCCCTTGCTGTTGCTGTTTGCGGGGCGCGGCCGAGCTGTGTTGCGGCCGCCCGACGCGAGTGTCGAGTCCTGGGCGCGGTTGCGTCTGGGTTGGGTCTTGCTACTGGCCGGCCTGGTCGTGGTTTTGGTGTTCGTGCTGGCGTTGCCGTCGCCGCCGTTCCCGCGGGTGTTCCTGGTGTTTGTCCCGGCCCTGTCTCTGGCGGTCATGCTCGGGGTGCGCGACCTGGGCTTTTGGTCGCGTGTGCAACCCCTGATGCTCATCGGCCTGGTGGTCATGCACGGTTACGTCTGGGATCGCGCAACGACATGGCTGACACAGCAGCAGATGCGGCAGGGCAAGTACCCGCAGAACCTGGTGCAACAGTTTTACCGGGGCGACACGGAGCTCTCCGGGATTTGTCGCAAGGTGCGGGCAGGTGAGTGGCGTGACCGGCTGGTGGTGATCGTTGCCGAACACGATTTTCCGACGTTCCGGTACTACTGGGGCTTGTACATGATGGACCCGGCGCTGGTCCTGGAGGGCAACGACCAGGCGCGCCGCAAGTGGGGTGAGCAGTTTGCCGGTCGGGGTTACGCGATAGGGGCTGTGGCCCTCGACGAAATGGCGGCGTCGCGGTTGTTCGGCATTCTCGACGGGAGCATGAGCTTCGCCGTGCAGCACCAGGCGGGGGGCCGGGCCCTGTACGTGGCGGTGCGTCCGGACGCGCCGTAGCGCTGCACCAACGGGCCTGTGGTTCGGTGCCACAAAGTCGTCATTCCCCCCCTCGCATGTCTTTTCTTTCTTTTTTTCTCGTGCTGCCTTGTCAATGTGCATGCTCTTGCCTTATTGTAATAGAGTCCGCTGAGTTATTGCGCTTGCGGTGGCATGGTGTCGCCGTTCGCATAGGGCTCCGAATTGGATGTATGGGGCCGTCCGCCTGGTGCCGTATGTGCCGGCGGTCCGAACGGTGGGTGTGATGACCATTCATGGGCTTACGCATCCGTGTCGCTAAACCGCAGAGCGTTTGCATATGTGGTGCCCGGAGTGGGGTAGGCGAAGGCTGAACGCCTCGGGTGCCGGTCTCGGAAGACGGTTATGTCTTACTGCTCCGAACAGACGAATAGCTGGAGGGAACAGCGGGTGCGGCAGTTATTGCCAGCCGGACGGGTCATGGGGGTGACGACGACCCGCGCGGCATGGTGGCCCATTGCGCCTTTGCGGAAAGGCCAATGGGACTGGCCGAGGTAATAACTGGGTTCGGAGAGACCGGCCTGAGGCAGCGCGGCTCAGTGGCGAACGACAGTGGCGGATTGCAGGCAGGAGCAGACATGCGGAAGACTCCTTGGCTGTGCCGCCGTGCCGCTGCTGCGGATATCTAACTCGCCTGACGTCCATCCCGGGTGCGCGTGGCTGCAACGTGCGAGCTTGGTGATGGAACATCGTCTTCAACGTCCGACTGCACCGGGGCGCGGGACCATCGGCGGCAAGGCCGCGGTGGTTGTCCTGGCGCGAATCCTGTGTCGCAGCGGCGTCTCTGGCTCTGGTGAACATTCCCAGTCCTGCCGGTTGTGCGACGGGGCGGTTCACGGGGGTCGTCTCCTTCCATCCATCCACCTTTGCCTGGCACCTGCAGCCCCGTCCGTGCGTGTGTGTGTGTGAGGGTCGGCGACGGAGAGGCATGAGTGTGCCTTCCCGGCGGGCCGGCGGCAGACGGGGACGGGCGGACCGCGTCATGTCTTGCTCGTCAGCAGGGCCATTGGTGCCAGGATGTGATGCCATGACTGAGGCCTCGACCAAAGCGGCGCTGCGGCGGCGGATGCTGGAGCGCCGGCGGCTGTTGACGGCCGCGGAGGTCGACGACAGCAGTCGGGCGGTGTGTGCGCGGTTGCGCGGCCTGGCGGAGGTGGTCGGGGCTCGGGCCCTGGCCGCCTACATGGCGTTTGAGGGCGAACTGGACGTTGCGCCGGTCCTCCGGTGGGCGCTCAGCGAGCGCAAGGCCGTTTTTCTGCCGCGATTTGAGCCTGCGAGGAAGGATTACGGCATGGTTTCCGTGACCGACGTTGAGCGAGACTTGGCACTTGGGGTATTTGGGGTTCTCGAACCCCTGGCCCGGATCCCTTGGGTGCCGCATGAAGAGCTGACCCACGGCGATGTGACATGGCTGGTGCCGGGGGTCGCCTTCGATCAAACAGGCAACCGGTTGGGACGTGGCAAGGGCTACTACGACCGACTGCTGAGCGGGACAGAAGGTGCGTGCATCGGGGTGGCCTACGACTGGCAAATCGTTACGGTGTTGCCGGTCGCCGGGCATGATGTCCCGATGCATGTGCTCGTCTCAGATCAGCGGGTCGTTGACTGCAGAACGCGTTCGGCGGGCGATGCCTGATACGTGGAAAGGAATGGAACGATGCACTGGGAAATGGTGTGGCCGATTGTGACATTGGTTGTGGGCGTCCTGATGGGGTACGCCTTCAAGAGCATGAAAGACCGGTCGACCCTGCGCGAGGCTGAAGATGTGGCCAAGAACGCGCAGCGTGAGGCGGATGCGGTGCTGAAGGAGGCGCGGATCGCCGCCAAGGAAGAGATGCTCAAGGCCAAGGATGAGTTTGAGAAGTCCACCAAGGAGCGCCGTGTCGAGTTGCAGAAATTCGAGGAACGACTGGGGGCCAAGGAGGAGAACGTCGAGCGAAAGTCGGACTTGATCGAGCAGCGTGCGCAGGACTTGGACCGTCGCGATAAGGAGTTGCGCCGGGTTGGCGAGCAGAATACGACTGAAGCAGAGCGCCTGTCCGGCCTGATTGCGCGAGAGTTGTCCGAGTTGGAGCGGATTGCCTCGCTGAACAAGGACGAGGCGAAGAAACAGCTCCTGGACCGGCTGTCCGAGACGCTGGAGGCCGAGCGGGGCGCCTTGATCCGGCGCTTCCAGGAGGAGAACAGGCAACGGATGGAGCGTGAGGCGCAGGAGATCATGGTTCTGGCCATGCAGCGGTACGCGGGGGACTGTGCCTATGAGCGCACCACGTCGACCATTCCGCTGCCCAACGAGGAGATGAAGGGCCGCATCATCGGTCGTGAGGGCCGCAATATCCGCGCTATCGAGGCGGCGACCGGTGCCAACATCCTGATCGACGACACGCCCGAGGCCGTGGTGGTTTCCTGTTTCGATCCGGTGCGGCGTGAGATCGCTCGTGTGACCCTGGAACGGCTGGTTTCCGACGGCCGGATCCACCCGACGCGCATTGAGGACATGGTGGGCAAGGCCAAGTCGGAGATTGAGGCGGAGATCCTCAAGGCCGGCCAGGAGGCGGTCGATCGTTTGGGGTTGACGAAGGTGAAGCCGAACTTGGTGCGTCTGCTGGGGCGTTTGAAGTACCGGTACAGCTACTCGCAGAACGTCCTGCAGCACTCCCTCGAAGTGGCTTACATGATGGGTGGAATAGCCGCGCAGCTCGGGCTGGATGAGAGCCGGGCTCGCCGCGCCGGCATGTTCCACGACATCGGCAAGGCGGTTGACCACGAGGTGGAAGGTTCGCACGCGGTGATCGGGGCGGACCTGTTGAAGCGTGCCGGTGAGGACGACGAAATCTGCACCTCTGTCGGCGCGCATCACGAAGAGATGGAGAAGACCTCGCTGTTGGCGACTTTGGTCGCAATCTGCGACGCGCTCAGCGCCAGCCGGCCGGGCGCCCGTTCCGAGACCACGGAGCTGTATCTAAAGCGGCTCGAGGAGCTGGAGTCGGTCGGCAAAGGGTTTGACGGGGTCGAAACCTGCTACGCCATCCAGGCGGGGCGCGAACTGCGCGTCATCGTGTTGCCGGAGAAGATCGACGAAAATCGCGCCATGGTCATGGCCCGCGAGATGGCGGACCGGATTGAGAAAGAGATGCGGTACCCGGGGCAGATCAAGGTGACGGTGATCCGGGAAACGCGCGTCGTCGAGTACGCGAAATAGAGCTCGCCCCGAGAGGCGGGGCTGCCGGTCAGGTGCCCTGGGTGGAGTTTGCGACGCGACGTGGCCGCAACGGCGGCCACATCGTCTGGCCTTGGATGTGGCGTCAGTGAAAGGTGGGGACAGCCAGCCCGAACCGCTCGGGAGGCCCGTCGCCCTCCATCGTGTCATCCTCGGCGCGATTGGATTCGTCTGTCGGTGACTCCCGTGTTACTCGCGGGCCGCGATAGAGTGGCCGGAGCGGCTCGCTCCGGCGGTT
>MHBL01000015.1:0-3217 GCA_001803235.1 Lentisphaerae bacterium RIFOXYA12_64_32 | reverse complement strand
CGGGACCGAGCCGGTCCCGCAACTTTGCCAGAACGCCCCGGACGGACAGTGAGTAACACCCTCACATGCTCGAGCGGTATTCCGCCCGGGGGGGGCACTGACGCATTGCGGCCCTACTGCCGGAAGGGCGGGATCGATGACTCGCTGGGAGTGGGTCAGAAGCTGGGCTGTGAAGTGGCTGCTCGGCCGGCCCCGCCGCCGGTCGCCGGCCGTCACCGTGCTGCTGTTCTGTCTGCATGCGACCGCGGTTTCCGTTCTGCTGTTGGCACTGCTGGCTGCGGTGGTCAGCCGCCAGATCTCGCCCTTCTACGGTTGGGTCGAGGGCACGCCCTTGGACGCGTTTGGGCAGTACCTCGTCGGATTCGTCAACCAACAGGACTTGGTGTGGCGTCGCCGTGTGGCGCAGGCCCCGTTGCTGAACGATGAGGCGGAAGCGAGGGAGTACCTCGAGGAAGAGATCCGGCGTCTGCGGCCGACGCACACGTTCTTGCTCCATAACGGGACCGTGCTGTTTGGCCGCGTGCTTGAGGAGACGGCGAACCGGATCGTGGTCGTGTGCGACTCAGACCGGGGACCCGTCACGACACGACTGCGGGACCGGGACATCAAGTGGCAGAAGAAGATCGTCTACCCCGCCGTGGAGTTGTTCCCGGAGGATGTGCGGTTCCTCCTCAACTTCCCTGGCTATGGGTACTACTATCTGCCGCCCTATCTGGTCGTCAGCGACGCCCCCTATCCCTACGTGCAGTTCACGTATGACATCCTCAGTGACTTGTCCGCTGAGTTTTCCAAGCGCTTTCACTGCCTGTTGACGTCCCAGCCGCGATCCCAACTCGCTTACGTCTGTTTCTTCCGAGACGAGCCGACGTACCTGCGGTTCGCCATCCAGAAGGAAGACGTTGACCTGGAGACCTCGGTCGGGTTCTATTCCCAGAATGACGGTTGCTTGTTCGTGTATGATCGGTTGCGATCCTTCGCCCGCGGCAGGATCGACCGGCTTCTGGCGGAATGGGAGGCCGACCGTCAGAGCTCCGACGCGCTGCAGCAAGCGCAGGTTGAGCGTCTGGTGCGGGACGAAAAGGAGCGTTCCTATCAGGCTCTGATGCACCAGATGGTGACCACGTTAAGGCACGAGGGGGCACACCAGTTGGCGTTTTCGCAGGGGGTCCACACCGCGCAGGGCTTGGAGCACCTGTGGGTACAGGAGGGGTTAGCCCAGTATTGCGAGTCCTCTCCCATCGGTGAACCGATCGTGGAGAAACTGGCGCTGCTCCGTGACGCTCAGAACCGGCACACGCTCGTGCCGTGGCAGGAACTGGTGGATGTCCCGGCGTCCGGGAGCTTCAGTGCTTACACCGAGCACACAGCGCAGGCCTACGCGCAGGCGTGGCTGATGTTTTACCATCTCATGCAACCCGCGTACCGTACGCACTTCATGATGTACCTGCAGAAGTTGCACCGGCTTACGCCCGGCGAGGTGGCCAAGCCGGACTCGGAGATGCTGGCCAAGTGCATAGAGCTGAGCTTCGTCGATCTGGCACGCGAACTCAACGACCGAATTCGCAACCCGGGCACCACGCGTCAAGAGGAACGGGCTCCGTCCGGTGGCAGGTAGGCCGCCGTCGCGGTACATTGACCGAACCCCCTGGCCGCGGGGCCAGGATTTCCGCCCGACACTCGATACTGACGGGACATCGCATCCATGCATGACACCAAGACGATACACATGCTCTATGGCCGTGAGGGGATGACCCTTCGTGTGCCGGCCACCACCGTTGTACCGGAGGGCACGGCGCCGGAACCGTTGCGGGATCCGTGCGCGGCCATTGCGGCGGCCTTGGCAACACCGATCGGCAGTCCGGCTTTGGCTGAACTGCTGGCGCGCAAGCGGCCGCGCACCGTGGCCGTGACGATCTCGGACGTCACGCGGCCGGTGCCCAATCGTGAATTCCTTCCGGCTCTGCTCGAAGTCCTCAACAAGGCTGGCATTCCGGACCGGCAGATTGTGATTATCGTCGGCACCGGGATGCACCGGCCGAGCACGGTGGCGGAATGGCAGTCGCTGGTCGGGCCGGAGGTCTTCGGGCGGGTTGAGGTGGTGGACCACCGAGCCGAGGATCCGGACACGCTGGTGAAAGTCAGCGACACGCCGCCGGTGTACGTCTGCCGCCGCTTTGCCGAAGCGGACTTCCGCATTGTCACCGGCTACATCGAACCGCATTTCATGGCGGGTTTCTCGGGCGGGCGCAAGGGTGTGTGCCCGGCGTTGGTCGACCTGCGGACCGTGCAGCGGTTCCACGGCTACGAGACGCTGGCGAACCCGAAAGCGGAGAACGGCGTCCTTGACGGCAATCCCTGTCACGAGATCGCGTTGCGCGTGGCGCGGACGGTCGGGGTGGACTTCCTGTTCAACGTGGCCATCACGCGCGACCGCCGCATGGCGGCGGTGTTCTGCGGCGACCTGGAGGCCGCGCACCTGGCCGGTTGCCGGCAGGTCGCGGAGTGGACCACGGCGCAAATCGAGGGCACGTTCGACCTGGTCGTGACCAACGGCGGCGGTTACCCGCTGGACCAGGTGTTCTACCAGGCGGTGAAGGGCATGTGCACCGCACTGCCGGCGCTGGGGCCGGACAGCACGTTGCTGCAGGTCAGCCACTGCGGCGAGGGGCTTGGGTCCAGAGCTTTCACAGAATTGGTCTTCGAGTACGGCCGTGACTGGCAGCGGTTCCTGGCCGACATCGCCGCGCACCGGGACGAGACCCGGCTCGACCAGTGGGAATTCCAGATGCGCACGCGCGTCCTGGCCCGCATCGGGCGCGAACGGCTGTGTTTCGTCACCGACGGGCTCGCCCCGGACGTCCAGCAGCGAATCGCCCTGAACCCTGTCTTGGGCCCCGGCGATGCCCACGCCCGGGCGCAGCGCTTCATCGACGAGTTTCTGGCCGCCCACCCCCAGGCCCGGGTCGCCATCATCCCGGACGGGCCGTACACCATGCTTCGGCGCGGGTAGTGGCTCGGCGCGCCGAAGTGCGGTGCGTCGGCCGGTCCCCGGCCGGGCATAGCCATCACGTCTCGGAAATGCTACACATGTTACTAGTGCTCGTCCGCCAGAAGTTCCCCCGCAATTCTGGACTATGGACCATGGACCATGGACCTTTTTGTCTTGTCCGGCTATAGGTTGACACCTGCATACAGAAAGGCAGGTGGCTATGGAGAC
>MHBL01000014.1:1956-2561 GCA_001803235.1 Lentisphaerae bacterium RIFOXYA12_64_32 | reverse complement strand
CGCCTGCCTGATGCAGATGGCGGAAGTGGTTTACGAGATAAAGGATTACGTGCCGTACATAGTCGGCTCCGAAGAGACCGAGCCCGGCGACGGCTACACCTACAACGATATGCTGGCCCCTATAGTGGCCAAGCCCGCGATGTCCGCCGAAGAGCTGGGGAAAGCGGTGGTGGACGCTTACTCGGACCATTACGCCGGCATTGACGAAGGCTCCACGCAGAGCCTGCTGAAATCGGCCGCCATACCCGGAATGCTGAACGCGGTCGACGAGTTCGCCTACGCCCTCATCCAGGCCGGCGAAAAGGCCCTGGTGAAATCGGCCATGGACGGCGCGCAGTCCTACGCCTACGCCGAGAACAAGGACCTTTACCACTTCGCGCAGATCATAACGGGCGCCACGCAGAACGCCGGCGTAAAGGCAAAAGGCGAGGCACTTATGAAGTACATCTCCGGCACGCTGATAGTCCATAACAGGACCACCAACGGCTCCGGCGGCTGGTACGGCCCGGTGGATTATTCCAACTCCCACGGCATGGCCGTCTACCTGCCCCCGTCGGCCCCGGCCGCCGGCTACATGGACCTCCAGTGGGCGAAGGCTTCCAACT
>MHBL01000014.1:0-1868 GCA_001803235.1 Lentisphaerae bacterium RIFOXYA12_64_32 | reverse complement strand
GTTTTCTTTGGTGTGCCCAGCATGAAACCAAGCTTGGAGGTGAAAGTCCTCCGAGGATACAGGTTGCAGAAAACTCAAGCGAAGCGCAAGGCGGTACGCCGCGAGGCATACGCTGAAAGAAGCGTGGAGCGAAAGTCCGAGCCGACGAACAGAAACCGGATAAGAGGCGTTGCCGACCGGGGTGAGCGGGCCAATGACCGCGAAGCCCCTGCGACCAAAGGGCGGCGGCGTAAATCCGGCGGTTGTGGACGGAAGGCATGGTTTCTTACCTGGGGAGGTCTCGCCTTACGCCTGAAAGGGCGACGCTGAAAAGCGGCGCGAGAAGTCAGCAGAGGCCGTAGTATCCGCCCCGAGGCCGGGGAGGAGAAGGGCCGAATAAGAAGGAGAGCGGAACAGCCATGAGTCCCGAAAGCGAAAAGCGCCAGAAGACCGAGCAGATGGAGCTACCGCTGGAATACAGGGGTGAAGCCCCGACAGTCCGGCGAAGCGGCGAAGCGCTGACGGCGGCGAACGGAGATGAACGCTCAGGAACCGACCGCCTGATGGAAGAAGCGGTCGAGTGCGGCAATGTGGACGGGGCGATAAAGCGAGTGAGGAAGAACAAAGGCAGTCCCGGAACAGACGGCATGACCGTGGGCGAACTGGCCGGTTATCTGGCGAAGCACTGGGCGGAACTGCGCGGGCAACTGCTCGCGGGGACCTACCAGCCTGGTCCGGTAAGGCGGCGGGAGATAGAGAAAGAAGACGGCGGGGTCCGGGTGCTTGGGATTCCGTGCGTCCTCGACAGGTTCGTCCAGCAGGCCATACTACAGGTGCTACAGCCGAGGTTCGACCCGACATTCTCGCAGCACAGCTACGGCTTCCGGCCCGGAAGGGGCGCGCACGACGCGGTAAACGCGGCGCAGCGGTTCATACAGGAAGGACGCCGGTGGGTGGTGGACGTGGACCTGGAGAAGTTCTTCGACCGGGTCAACCACGACGTGCTGATGGGAAGGCTGGCGAAACGAATCGCGGACAAGCGGCTGTTAAAGCTGATACGGCGCTACCTTGAAGCCGGGATGATGATAAACGGCGTAGTGATGGAGCGGCTGGAGGGAACGCCGCAGGGCGGACCCCTCTCGCCGTTGATGGCGAACGTGCTTTTAGACGAAGTGGACAAGGAGCTGGAGAAACGCGGGCACGCCTTCGTGCGCTACGCGGACGACTGCAACGTGTATGTCCGGTCGGAACGCGCCGGCGAAAGGGTGCTGGAGGCGCTGAAGCGCCTGTACGCGGGACTTCGGCTGAAGGTCAACGAATCTAAAAGCGCGGTGGCGACACCATGGTCCCGCAAGTTCCTTGGCTACAGCTTCTGGCTGGGCAAGGGCGGCGAGATTAAACGGAAAGTCGCGGTAAAGGCCATCAAGCGCCTGAAGAAGCGAATCCGGGAGATTACGCGCCGGTCATGCGGAAAAAGTATGAAGTCGGTGTTCGCGGAACTGCGCGGCTACCTGTTGGGTTGGAAGGAATACTTCAGGCTCGCGGATACGCCGGGCAAATTCGGCGAACTGGACGGCTGGATACGCCGCCGCCTTATCGCGGTACAGCTTACACAGTGGAAACGTGGGACAACGGTTTACGGTAAACTGCGCGCCCTTGGATTATCCGAGCGGTCAGCAAGTGCCGCGGCCGCCCACGTTAAACGCTGGTGGAGGACCGCCGCGCACGGGGCGCTCAAAACGGCCTTCCCCATAAGCTACTTCGACCTGATGAAAGTGCCCAGACTTGCCGCATGACCTCAACTTCTTAAACCGCCGGATGCGGACCCGCACGTCCGGTGGTGTGGGAGGGGTACGGCGGTCCTATTGACCGCCGCCCCTATCCCGATG
>MHBL01000013.1 GCA_001803235.1 Lentisphaerae bacterium RIFOXYA12_64_32 | reverse complement strand
CGACACCCGCGGGACCGAGCCGGTCCCGCCACTTTTGGCGAGCCCCCCCCCCAGCCCAGCACCCGCCGCTGACGCATTACCCCCCGGCCGAGGGCCTCGGGCCGGGACGGCCCCGAGCACCCTGCCGCGATCCCGGAGGTCTCACGCCACTGCCGATGGCCACGGCGCAGAGTCGCGGAGCCGAGTCCCCGGTCCCGCTACTTGAGGATCGAATTCAGGAGCTGGTTGACGGCATCCTGCTTCTTGGGCTCTTCCTTCTTCGCCGGGTCCGGCCGCAGTTGCTGCTGCCCCTGGGCAGGCTCCACTTTTCCCTGCTTCTCGCGCTCCTTCTGCTCCTGCCGCGCCCCTTCGACGCCCTGGATGACCCCGAAAATGCTCTTGGCCGCGTCACCGAGCTTTTCACCGGCCGGCTTGTCGCTCTTCAGGGTCTTGCCCAGATCTTTGAGGGCGTCGGCGCCGTCCGTGGCGAGCTTGGCGTTGGGATCGACCTTGCCGATCTTGACGCCATAATCCACCGCGAGCTTGGCAATCTTGGTCTTCTCCCATATCGGGCCTTGAATGACAATGTCCGGCGCGGCATAATCCTTGCGGTCGGTGAGGGTCAGCGGGATCTTCCGGGCCTGCAGCCGCGACGCAAGCTGGCCCTGGAACGCGGGCGTAATGGCCACGTCCGGCATCCACTGGTTGTTGCCGTCGACGCGACCGGCCGTGCTCAGGCGCAGGGTGTTGCTGATCAGATCCAGGTTCGTGATGTCCACCACTCCGCCTTTCATGTTCACCTTGCCGCCGCCGGCGCCGAAGTTCAGGTCCTCCCAACCCAGTTCAAAACTGCTCAACAGCACCTGCTGGATCAGCATGCTGATCCAGCCGCTGCTACCCTGGCTGAGCGCGAGCGTGTCGAGCTCGAAGTTGGCGTCCGCGAGCAGGTTCCGGATCAGTTCGTCCTTCTGCGTGCCTTTGCCGCTGAACGTGGCGTTCAGCCGCTTCAACCCGCCGTCGACGCCGACCGGCATGCTCTTGGGGCCAAAGGCCGCCAGGAACGGTTTCAGGGCAATATTCTCCAAGCCGACCTTCGCATTGTACGCCGGGCTTGCAGAGTCGGCCAAGTCCACGACCGCGGCGAGGTCGACCGCGCCGTCATTGACGCGCATGCGGGTGTTTCGGATCTCAAGCCGGTTCTCCTTGTACTCCGCCGTGGCCTTGAGGTCGCGGATGGCAATGTCGCGGTACAGAATCGCCGGCAGATCGGCGTTGGCGACGACCCACAGCGGCGGCGGCTTGGCTCCGTCCGCGGGCGGCGGTTTGGCCGCCGGCGGCGGGGCTGGCTTCTCTCCCGCCTGCGCGGGGATGAAACACGACTCCAGCGCGGCAACGTCGATGGGGCCGCGCGCCTGAAGGTTCAGTTCGGACTTGCGCCCCTTCCTGGCCGTATCGACCGCGCCGGTCAGGCCCAGATTCAGCAGTTCCTGGCCACCGGCGGCGACCGTTACATCGCCTTGGCGCAGCGTCAGCATGCCATCCGTAGCCGTGGCCAGAGTCAGAGCCACGGTCACATCCAAAGGCTTCAGTTCGCCCGTGCCGTCCATGAGGAAACTCACACCCTTGATAGCCATGGTGTGCGTGCCGCGAATCTCCTTGCCGAGTTGGGCGATCTCGACATCCGTCTTCATATTCACGACGCCATCCAGCCGCTTGAATCCCGCCGCCGCGAGGAACGGCTGGAACTGCGTCAGCTTCAG
This sequence comes from Lentisphaerae bacterium RIFOXYA12_64_32, assembly GCA_001803235.1. GTDB lineage: Bacteria > Verrucomicrobiota > Lentisphaeria > Oligosphaerales > YB12-FULL-65-16 > YB12-FULL-65-16. The sequence goes on along the minus strand of MHBL01000013.1, from coordinate 63,601 downwards.
CTCCTGGACATTCACTTCGACCGGGATCGACCCTGCCTCGGGTTTGTCCCCCGCCAGACTGATCACCACCGGGGCTTTGAGCCGCGCGCGCACAATCTCGGCCGTGGCGTCGCGAATGCTGGCCGTGAACGTGTCGATGCCGAGCTTCTTGCCGTCCTGCTGCCAAAGAACGTCGTGTTCGGCCGCAATCTGCAGCGGCGTCAGCTCAGGCAGATCCAGGCCCTTGCCCTGCACAGTCAGGTCGGCTACCGCGAGCTTGCCGCGGGCCCGGATCTCACTCAGCTTCTTGCCGATCTCGACCGAGCCCTCGTACGAGACGGCCGTCTTGCCGTAGTCCAGGTCGCCGATGAACAGGTTTGCTATCTTCAGTCCGTCGTTGGTGATCGGGCTCAGTTTCAGGTCGACCTGGCCGGCGAGGGTCTCAGTGTTCAAGGCGCCGGTAACCGCCAGTTCCACGAGTTTACCGCGACCGCCCGAGACCGGTCCGGACAGCGTCGTGGCCAATCGGCCGAGGGTGACCTCTTTCATCCCGACCACGTCCACATCCACGTCTTCACGGACGTCGTAGTCGCGGAACTCCTTGCCCGCCGCCTTGACGTGCAGTCCGGTCAATTCAACGAACCCCGTGGCCTTGACCTTCTGCCCCGCGTCGGCGATGACGATCTCCAGGTTTCCCGAGAGCCAGCCCGCCAGCAGGTCGAACGAACCGTCCTTGGGCAGGAACGGCTGGGCCATGGTCAGGTCGAGCTGATCAATCTGGACCCGCACCGTTGCCGGCGGCACGGCGGGCGCGCCGCCAGCGGCGTTCAGGACCAGTTCGATCGGCTGGTCAAGCCAGACCTTCAACACGTCGCGCGTGGCGTCGCGCACCTGCAGGTTCAGCTTGTCCACCTTGACGCGTTGCTGGGCAACGGGTTTCGCATCGGCGACCGCACCGGCCTTCGCCTCGTCCTGCGCATACAACAGGTCATGTTCCGCGGTGATCTGCAACGGCGCCAGCTTGGGCACATCCTTGCCTTCGACGGTCAGGTCGCTGACCGAGAGCTTGCCGCGGGCCCGGATTTCGCTGAGTTTCTGCGCCATCTCGACCGAACCCTCGTAGGCAATGCGGGTTCGGCCGTAATCAAACTCGCCGATGAAAAGGTTGGCGACCTTGAGCCCGTCGTTGGTGACCGGGTTCAGCTTCAGGTTGAGTTTGCCGGCGAGAGTCTCGACATTCAGGGAACCGTCCACGGTCAACTCCACCAACCTGCCGCGGCTGCCGCCGGTCGGCCCGGAGACGAGCGTCGCCAACCGCGTCACCGTGACCTCTTTCATGCCGGACACCGCGATCTCCAGCTCCTGGCGCACGTCATAGTCGCGCAGCTCCTTGCCGGCGCTGCGCAGGTGCAGCCCGGTCAGCTCGACAAAGCCGCTGGCACGAATCTTCTGCCCAGACTCGGCCACCACGATCTCCAAGCTGTCGGAGAGCCGACCGGCGAGCAGTTCGAAATTCTTGTCCGCCGGGATGAACGGTTTGAAGATGGACAGGTCCAACTGGTCGGTCTGGATCCGGATGGTCGCCGGCTGTGCCGCCGGCGCACCGCCGGCGGCATCAAGCAGCACCTCAACCGGTTGGTCCAGCCACAGCTTCATCAGTTCGTTCTTCGGATCGCGGATGTTCAGGTTCAGCTTCTCCACGCGCAGTTTCTTCGCCGTCATGTCCATGGCCACTTGGTACTCCGAGGTCACGGCCATGGGGGCCAGCGGTTCGAGCTTGCGCGACGCGGATGCGATCGTGAGGTCCGAGACGGTCAGCCCGCCGCTCGCATCGAACTGCTTGCCCTCCCCCGACACCTTCACCTTGCCGGTGTACTGGACACCGGTCTTGCCAAAGTCGAAGTCGCCGATGACGGCCCCGATCAGGTTGAGCACCGCGCCCTGCGGCAGCGACACCGCCACCTCGACATCGGCCGCCAGCGGTGACGGCGTGACGCTGCCCTGGATCGTGGCCTTGCCCTCTTCCACGCCTTTCAGTGTCTCGATGACTTGCGCGTTCCGGATTGCATACGTCTCGTTCTGGCGCTCGATCAACGCCTCCACGCGCACCGCGTGACCGTCGAGGGCCACCGGGCCGGCCTTGCCAGCGATGTCGGCAACCTCGCTCTTGACCTCGAGCCTGTCGGGCATGAAGGCGTCGCTGAGCTTGCCGCTGATGACCGTCTTAATCTTCCCAATACGGACGTCGAGTGGCTCCGCCTGCCGGACGTCGAGTGCGGCAGCCAGGTCGATTGCGAACTCCGCACCGTTTCGCACCTCAGGTATATCCAGATTCAGGTCATGAAGGTTCACGGTTGTCAAGGGTTGCCCCTTGCTGGCGTCGCCCTGCGTGTAGCGGAACGAGAAGTTGCGGACGTGGATATTGCGCAATGCGGCTTTCGGCGGTGCCGAGGCGCCGGCTGGCTTTTCCGGTTTCGGCGCTTCGGCCGGCGCAGCGAACTTCTTCTGCAGGTCGGCGATAACCTGGTCGGAGAGCACCACCGATGCGTTGTCGAGCAGGACTTCATCGACCTGCAGTTCCCCGTGCAGCAACGGCATGACCTTGTAGCGCACCAGGATCGTGTCCGCGGTGAGAATCGGCGCAGAGGCCTCGCCGACGGCGAGCTTGCTGATGCGCAGGCGGCTGAAGGCGGCCAGGTCGATGCGATCCGCCGTGATCGGCAGTCCGACAGCGGCGCTGACTTTGGGCAGCACGGTGCCTTTGAGGAAACCGTTGGAGGTCAGGTAGAAGAACGCCCCCACGCCCAGCACGCAGAACACCAGGAACACAATCGCGACAATCTTGAGCATCTTCTTCATCATGAACCGCCTATCTGAGTTTGAACCCGTGCGCGAAGACGAAGCCTGGCACGGTGACCAACCGCCAGAGGACGCACGGGCGAACAACTACACTAGCATGCCTTTCCACGCCTGCGAACTCCGCGGGCTCTCGCACGCGTGCACAGCGTGATGCGTCAGCGCCTCCCGGGCGGCGTACCGCCCGGTCATACCGAGGTGAAACTGGCGACGACGCTTCCGGAGCCCGCGAGGACGCGGGCGCTCCAAAGTCAGCCCCCCGTGCCAGTCCCTGGAGCGCCCGCGTCCTCGCGGGTTCCCGGGCCCCTTCAGTTTCATGGGAGTGGCGGGTGCATGTCTGTCCGAGCCGCGCGCGTCAGCAAGCGGCCTCCCCGATTTTTTCACGGGTTCTGACGCATTGCCTGCACGGCGCGCGCGCCGTGGACAAGGCGCGGAAGTCACGGTATCTTGTGCAGCTTTGGTCCGGATCGAGGTGCAACTCCGTCGGGGGTGTGACAGCATGACGTTACGTGCCATTCTGCTCGGGTTCATGGGTGCGGCCACGGTGTGCGGCGTCAGTTTCTTCAATGACCGCATCCTGCGCCAGACGTACCTGGTCGGCAACAACATGCCGGTGTCCGTCTACGGCGCCTTGATCCTGTTCGTGGTCCTGATCAATCCGCGGCTGAAGAAGCACGCTCTGAAGGGCGCCGAACTGGCTGTCATCATGACGCTGACCCTGGCGGCGTGCTGCATCCCGGGGTCTGGGCTGCTACGCACGTTCACCTCGTCTCTGATCCTGCCAAATCACTACAGCAAGACGAACCCCGGCTGGCGGCAGCAGCAGATTGTCGAGACATTGCCGCAGCGGCTGATGCCCGACCTCAGCAAGAACGAGGAGGAGGTGCTGGGCGGCTTCGTCCAAGGCCTGAGCGAAGGCGGGGGGCACATTTCTCCCGCGCAGGTGCCGTGGTCGGCCTGGGTCACCCCGATCCTGATCTGGATCCCCCTGATCCTCACGCTCTGGATCGGCCTGATCGCACTGTCCGTGCTGATCCACAAGCAGTGGTCGGAACACGAACATTTGCCCTATCCCGTCACGACGTTCGCCAACTTCCTCCTGCCGGAAGAAGGTGACGCGGTGACGCCGCTGTTCCGTAATCGCCTCTTCTGGATCGGCGCGATGGCCGTGCTATTTCTGTACATGAACAACTATGCGTATTGCTGGTTCCCGAAGTACCTCATCGAAATCCCGACGCGCTTTTCGTTTGCGCCGCTGGGCCAGTTCTTTCCGACAATCACCAAGGGCGGCGGTTGGGGCCTGTTCTCACCCTCCTTCTACTTTGTGGTCATCGGCATGTGCTTCTTCATTCCGTCCGACCTGGCGCTGACGTTCGGCCTCGGCCCGTGGCTATGGGCGCTGGTGGCGGGGCTGTTCGTCAATTACGGCATCAACCTGAACAATGTGCTGGAGGGCAGCTACTACTACACCGGGCTGAAACCGCGCTCGTTCATCCTGTTCGGTGCCAATATCGGCCTGTTCGCCGCCCTGCTCTACAGCGGCCGCCACTACTACCTGCAAGTGTTCCGACGCGCCATCGGCCTGAAGGGTTCGGACGAGGCCGACGCCGCGTCCGCCTGGAGCTGCCGCGCCTTCCTCGGCCTGATGGTTCTGTTCACCGTGCAGCTCTGTCTCATCGGGCTCGACTGGCAACTCGCCGTCATGTACACCGCCGTGCTGGTCATCTTCTACGTGGTTATGACCCGGATCATTGCCGAGTCCGGGTTGTTCCACCTGCAGTCGAACATCTTCCCGTGCGTCATGATCTGGGGGTTCCTGGGCGCACAGGTGCTTGGGCCCAAGACGCTGCTGCTGATGCAGGTCATCTCCATGGTGCTGGTCATCGACCCGCGTGAGTCGCTCATGCCGTTCATGGCGAACTCGCTGAAACTGATCGAGTTGCAGAGGCAGAGCATCGGTAAGGCCGGACTGCTCTGCGTCGGCGCCGTACTCATCGGCATCATCGTCGGACTGCCCGTGACACTCTACATCCAGTACGACCAAGGCAATGCCATTTGGGAAAGCTGGGCGGAACAAGCAGTCCCGACCATGCAGTTCGACAACGCCATCGCCGTGAAGCGAAAGCTCGACGCACAAGGCATGCTCGAACAGTCCGAGCAGGTGACCGGCTGGGCGCGGTTCCGGCACATGTCGCCCAACGGCCCCTGCATGTGGAGCGTGGTGGCCGGCTGTGCGCTGGTGCTGCTTTTCACTGCGTGCCGGCTGCGCTTCCCGTGGTGGCCGCTGCACCCGCTGCTGTTCGTGACTTGGTGTACGACACACATTGCGGCATTCGCCGGGTCGTTCCTGATGGGCTGGTTCCTCAAAGTCGTGGTGCTGAAGTACGGCGGCAACGCGACGTACAACCGGCTCCGCCCGCTCGTCCTGGGCGTCATGGCCGGCGAAATCCTGGCCGCCGTCATTCCGAGCATTGTCGGTGCCATCTACTACTTCGTGACCGGGCAGCAGCCCAAACCGTTCTTCGTGCTGCTGGGGTAGACGCGGCGAGGCTGGGGAGAGGTGCCAGGTTTCAGGAAGGCCGGCAAGAAGCTGCGCAGCGAGACGGCTGGCGGACGTGCTTGATCCGTCGGGTCCGTCCGGCGTGCCGTCGTATACGGCCCTACCCCTCTGCCCCCGACACTCGACACCCGCCCCCCTGAACCTGAAACCTGCCCGCTCACACTCGCCGGTGCTTCCACCGGCCGGTTTCGAACCAGACGGCGACCAGCAGGCCGTGCGCAACCATGCCGACAACCATGGCCCACCAGATGCCGTGTGTCGCCGGCTGCCAGACACGCGCCAGCCAGATCGCCAACGGCACTTGCAGCACCCACAGGCTAAAGATGGTGAAGACCATAGGCGCCACCGTGTCACCCGCGCCGTTCAGGCCGCGACCGAGCACGATCCCGAGCGCCGCGAAGACGTAGAACGGCGACACGATCCGCAGGTAATGCGCCCCGATTTGAACCACCTCCGGAGTATTGTTGAATACGCCGATGATCGCCGGGGCAAAGAATGCCAACACCAGGGCCGCCAACACCATGAAGGCCACGTTAAGCCACGTGGCCAGCCAGCCCGACAGCCGGGCGCGGTCCGGTTTCCCGGCGCCCAGGTTCTGCCCGACCAGCGTGGCCACTGCGCCGCCCGTGGCAAAGGCCGGCATCAGGATCATAATGTGCAGACGCATCCCGGTGCCGTACGCCGCCACCGCCGCGGTGCCGCACGTGGCCACAATCCACATCATCACCAGGCCCATCAAACTGCGCGACAGCATCTGCCCGGTGCCCGGAATGCCGATCCGCAGGATACGCCACGTCATGCCAAGTTGCGGCCAGCACTGAGTTAGCCGGACATGCAGCGACGACTTGCCGCGCAGCAGCACCCACGTCGACACCAGGGCCGCGATGGACTGCGCCAGGACGGTGGCCAGCGCCGCGCCCTGCACACCCATGCGCGGCACCGGACCCAGGCCGAAGATGAACAGCGGGTCGAGCACCAGGTTGAGCACGTTGGCCAGGGCCATGACCAGCATTGGGGTCATGGCGTCGCCCGCTCCCTGCAGTGCGGCGTTCGCAATGAACAACATGAACGCGGTGAAACTCCCCACCAGCGAGATCCGCAGATACGCGCCACCGTCGGCCACGACCGCCGGCGACGCGCCCAGCAACCGCAGCAAGGCGTCCGACACGCCCCACCCCGCCATGCCGGAAATCACCCCCACGACCAGCGCCAGCGTCAGCGACTGCCCCGCCGCCGCGCTCGCCTCACCGCGATCCCCCGCCCCAATGGCACGCGCAATGATCGCCACCGTTCCGGTCGAGATTCCCATGAGCATGGGGAACAGCACCATCATGACGGTCCCGCCCATGGCCACCGCCGCAATGGCCACCGGCCCCAGACGGCCAACCCAGAACAGGTCAATGACGCTCTGCAGGTTCTGCAGCAGCGCACCCATCAGCATGGGCATGGCCAAGACCCCAAGGGCCCGCAGAATGCTGCCCTCGGTGAGATCCGGCCGGCCTGAACCTGTTTTCGGGCGCCACAGCATGAAACGCCTTCCGAGGAACCGATCGCTACAACCTTGCTCTCTCGGCAACTACGAAACACGCGAATGACGCGAAAGCAACCCGCGATCAGACCGTTTCCGGAAAAGTTGACGCCGATTCACTCGCACAGACGGCTTTTTCTGTCGACCTGCGCGGGGGAATCCGGCCACGGCCCCGTTCGTAGTGGTGTCGCAGTCCCGGCGGCGCACCCGCCGGGCAAGACACCATCCCCTCACCCCGCCGTCGCCACACGTCCGGCTTCGCAGAGAGACTTCGCCGTGACACGCCAGATGGGCTCTTGGCGCTCCACGTTGTTCCGCGCGCTGCGAGCCCACTACGAACAGGCGCATCCAGGCACCCATGGCGGGGCATTTTCTCTCTTGGGACTTACCCGCGCAAGCCGCGTCTTTCTCCAATCCTCCCCACAGCAGGTCTCAAGGTCTCCCTACAGACAGAAGCATAGCACCTGTGCTATTGTTTCCCTCGTACGGCAAAGAGCCTTGCCAAACGTCTGTGGCCTGAGAGCATTGGAACCCTGGAAGCGGGGCAAACAAACCCCGGCGGGGATGTGTAACGGGGCGTGGGGAATGGCCAGGTCCCCGCCGTACTGAAAAGGGGAGAACCGCGAGGTGAGGGGGGTTTTTCTTTTGGGGGAAAAGAAGAACGAGCCTCTAGACAGCGGAACGGGGTTCTGCTCAGGCTCGAAAATCGGGCGGGTCCGACACGGTGGAGTGGTTCTCAGGCGCAAGCCCGAAAAAGGCGAATCCCTCCTCCGCGCGGGTGCCCGCCCGAACTTTTTTACGACTCTCCTCGGGGTGACCGCAGGCGGTCAAGTCCCGGTTGCCGTTTGACACCTTCTCCCGCGCTTCCATCGTCGCTCCGGACTTCGCGGTTCCTGGGACGAGTGTCGGACGTCGAGCGCCGTTGACACCTCAACGTGCCTCCTCCTCTGTCCCGAGCGCCCTCGTCCCCCCTGCGTTGCCAGTTCGCGTGGAAGCCCAAGGGATCTGGCGATCCGTTCAGAGCTTGTTGACCGTGTACGGGTGGTCCTGCTTGGAAAGGACCTCCACGCTGAACTCAACGTCCTCCGTGGGTTTGCCTGTCTGCGTTCCCGCCGCCTCCAACTTGTCCAGGACGTCCAGCCCTGAAATGACTTTCCCGAACACAGTGTGTTTGCCGTCCAGATGCGGCGTAGCCTTGAAGCAGATGAAGAACTGGCTGCCGTTGGTGTTCGGCCCGGAATTGGCCATGGACAGTATGCCGCGCCCATCGTGCTGCAGGTCGGAGCGGCACTCGTTGGCGAACTTGTAACCCGGCCCGCCGGTTCCCGGGACACCCTGGGCGCCCTCCTTGGAATTGGGGCACCCGCCCTGCGCCATGAATCCCGGAATGATCCGGTGAAAACGCATGCCCTTGTAGAATCCCTGCTCGGCGAGCGTGATGAAGTTGGCTACGGTGTTGGGGACCTTGTCCTCGAACAGTTCCACCGTCATATCGCCTTTGGAGGTGCTGATCTTGACAACTGGATTCTTGCCGGTCGGCCCCGGGGCAACGGCAGGCGCCGCCGGCGCCTGAGCCTCGACCTTCGCGGATGCTGGTTCCATTGCCACGCCATTGTGCGACGTGACCTGAGACTTCTGGACCTGGTACAACTTCTCTCCCACCACAACCGTCACCGTCTGATCCCGAATGACCACCGTTCCTTCCAGTTCGCGCCCATCATTCAAAACAACCTTGTCCGCCGATACCAAGCCGCCCCACAAGACCGCCACAGCCATCGTCATCAACCACCGGTTTCTCATCGATGTCACCCCTTACCGTTGTCAACCAGATCTCACCATATGGGACACGTTGAACACCCGCGCTTCTTGGGCATGGCCGCACTGAGCGAGTCGGCAACCGACGGTTACGTTTCGGTTGCTTACAACGGAACGCGACCGGAGCCTGCTCCGTGGAAAAGCTACAGTTGTTACTCCCCGGTGGCAAGGGGACAGCCGCCGATTTGACGGTTCATCTCTTGGCCGAGAGGGACCGCGGTTCGTCTTTCCTGGCCTGGCGGCGCTGGAGCAGGTGCCTGACACGCGATCCAACGACGCTGATCGACAAGATGCGGGTCGGGTGGCTACCAAACAACGGCAACGGCACCACGCCGCGCGAACTGGCGCAATTCTTGCGTAACCGATACCGTCCAGCCTGCGGTCCAAGTCAAGGAATCGAGCGGGGACGTCATGCGAACGGTAGTCACCGGCGGTGCCGGGTTCATCGGCAGTCATCTCGTAGATCGGCTCATTGCCGATGGACACGAGGCGACAGTTATTGACAACTTCTCCACCGGACGGCCCGATAACCTCGCGCACCTGAAGGGCAACCCCAGGCTGCGGGTCGCCCAAGCCGACGTGGCCGAATTCGCGACCATCCGCCCACACTTCGCCGGCGTCGACTGGGTCTTCCACCTCGCCGCCCTGGCCGACATCGTGCCTTCGATTCAGCGTCCCTTCGACTACCACCATGCCAACGTGGACGGCACCATGTCGGTGCTGGAGGCGGCGCGCGCAGCAGGGGTCAAACGGTTCATCTACGCTGCGTCATCGTCATGCTACGGCATTCCGGATCAGTATCCCACTCCCGAGACCGCGGACGCGCGGCCGCAGTATCCGTACGCGTTGACCAAGTACGTGGGCGAGCAGTATGTCATGCACTGGGGCAAGGTCTACGGCCTGCCGGTCGCGTCGCTGCGCATGTTCAATGTCTACGGCCCGCGCTCGCGGACGTCCGGCACGTACGGGGCCGTGTTCGGCGTTTTCCTGGCTCAGAAGCTGGCCGGCAAGCCCTACACCGTGGTGGGCGACGGCGCCCAGACGCGCGACTTCACCTTTGTGACCGACGTGGCCCAGGCCTACGTCATGGCCGCGGCATCCGACCTGTCGGGCGAGATTTTCAACATCGGCAGCGGCAACACCTACAGCATCAACCGCCTGGTGGAGTTGTTGGGCGGTGCGGTGACGCACGTGCCGAAGCGTCCCGGCGAGCCGGACTGCACCTTTGCGGACACCGTCAAGATCCTGCGGGCCCTCGGCTGGCGCCCGCGCGTGTCCTTCGAGCAGGGCGTGGCGATCATGCTGGAAAACATCGAGTACTGGCGCCAGGCCCCCGTCTGGGACCCGGAGTCCATCAAGACGGCCACCCAGGAATGGTTCCAGTTCCTGGGCCGGCAGACGCAGCAGGGGAGGCTGTAGGTGGATAGGCTGTAGGCAAAGACCACGGGCGACCACGGGACAGCAGGAGTTCATTCAAGACGCCGTTCCCCAGTCTGGACGGTGAGCCGCCTTGCGCATGAGGGACCGGTCCTGCAGGCGCATTAACTGGGTGTCGTGGGTCACTGCGTCACTGAGTCATGACGTCACAACCTGTACTAGGCGGCGCACCGCGCCATTCTTTCCGAGCGCCGGTCTCGGGAAAAGCTCAGGAGCTAGCCGTGGACAAGTTTCGCATCGACAGCCACAAGCTGGTGTTCCACCCGCAGCGCGTCGGCGCGTGGCTGAAGGGAGAGCTCGTCTACCCCATCTACATGGAAGTCAGCCTGGCCGGCGCCTGCAATCACCGCTGCGTATTCTGCGCCTTGGACTTCATGGGCTACCAGCAGCGCAAGCTCGACACCGGCATGTTCCTGAAGCGCCTGGCCGAGATGGGTCGGCTCGGGCTGAAGAGCATCATGTACGCTGGTGAAGGCGAGCCGCTGCTGCACCCCGATGTTGTCGGCATCACCCAGGCTACGCGTGCCGCCGGCATCGATGTCGCTTTTACCACCAACGGGGTTCTGCTCAAGCCGGCCGTGACAGAGCAGATCCTGCCCCACACGGAGTGGATCAAGGTCAGTTTCAACGCCGGCACGCCCGAAAGTTACGCACGCATTCACCGCTGCCAGGCCAAAGACTTCCACACCGTGCTGGCCAACCTGAAGCACGCCGTGGAGTTCCGCCGGCAGAACCGCCTGTCCTGCACCCTCGGCCTGCAGATCTTGCTGCTGCCCGACGTGGAGAGCGAAGTGGACCAACTCGCGACGCTCGCCCGCGACCTGGGCCTGGACTACCTGGTCGTCAAGCCGTACTCGCAGCACCCCCAGAGCATCACGCAGACCTACAAGGGCGTGTCCTACGACAACGCCTGTCGGCTCAAGGAGCGGCTGGCAGCGTACACCACGGACCGTTTCCAATGCCTGGTGCGCCTGGACTCCATGCGCCAGTGGGACCAGGCGAGCAAAGGCTACAAACACTGCAACGCCCTGCCCTTCTGGTCCTACATCGACGCGGGCGGCAACGTCTGGGGCTGCAGCATGTACCTGAACGACGAGCGCTTCCTGTACGGCAACATCAACACGCAGACGTTCCAGGCGATCTGGGACGGCGACGCCCGCCGTCAGTCCCTCGAGTTCGTGAAGCACGAACTGGACGTATGCAAGTGCCGGATCAACTGCCGCATGGAACAGATCAACCAGTACCTGTGGGACCTGACGGAAGCCCCGCCGCCACATGTGAATTTTATCTGACCGGGCGCAACTAGAAGCCGGAGGACAAGAACCATGCCAAGAATCGCGATCATTGTGGCGCAGAACTTCCAAGACGAGGAGTTCGTGTACCCGTACTACCGTATCATGGAAGAAGGTTGGCACGTCGAGGTCGCCACGCCCGACGGCGCGGTCATGGCCGGCAAGTACGGCGTGCCGGCTCGGGCGACCATGGCAACGGACAAACTGCAGGCCGCAGACTTCGATGGCGTCCTTCTGCCCGGCGGGTTTGAGTCCCCGGACCGTCTGCGCATCCGCAAAGAGGTGCTGCAGTTCGTCCGCGACATGCATGCCGCCGGCAAGCTGGTCGCCGCCATCTGCCATGGCCCGTGGATCTGCATCTCGGCCGGCATCGTCAAAGGGCGGCGCATGACGGGGTTCATGTCCATCAGGGACGACTTGGTGAACGCCGGTGCGCACTATGAAGACAAGGACTTGGTCGTCGACGGCAATCTGGTGTCCTCGCCACACTACCGGAACAACGGCGTCTTCATGCGTGCTGTTGTCGATTGGTTGAAAGCCGCGAACCCGGCCTGAAGAACGGCGGTACGGGAGCAGGATATGATCTACCAAGTACCACGCACCCCGGAGGACGAAGCGCGGGTCACGGCTGGCAGCGCCACCGCTGCCGACACGGCCGTCGACTACCGGCGCGTGATCGTCAAGAAACCGTGGGGGTACGAGTACCTTGTCCTCGACAATGGACAGGTGGCCATCTGGATGCTGCAAGTCGTGCGCAAGCGCCGCACCTCCATGCACTGCCACCCGCGCAAGCGCACCGGGCTGGTCATTCTTTCGGGGCACGGCCGTTTCCACCACCTGCACGGCGCGATTGACATCCGCCGCATGGACGCGGTGAACATCCACGCCGGCGCCTTCCATTCGACCGAAGCCGAGAACCCGCTGCCCATCACCCCCATTTCGGAAAACGGGGTGTGGATTCTGGAGATCGAAACGCCCCCGGCCAAGTCCGACCTGTGTCGCCTGAACGACTCCTACGGTCGCGCCGGCCGGGGTTATGAAGGCCTCAGCGACATGGTGTTCGAACCGCGCGACACCCTGTCCTTGGAACCCACAGAGACGGACTCCGGCCTGCAGCGCCGGCTTTACCTCGATCTGCTGTTCTCCCTCGGGCCCGCACCGACCGTGATCCGAGAGTTGAAGCCACACCCGGGTGCGCTCGTCAGTGTGGTCGCCAGCAGCGGCGGCACGCCGCCGGCATGGCTGGAGATCGGCGCCGTCTGTGGCTACGAGGACTTCTTGCGTCGTGCCGCCGGCCGTTCGGTGGACAACCTGACGCTCCTGCACATTGAGCGCGAGGAGAAGATGATGAAGATCTCGGACTACGTTGCATCCGTGGTGGCGAAACTGGGGGTCCGCCACGTTTTCGCCGTCTCCGGCGGCGGCGCCATGCATCTGGTCGACGCGTTCGGGTCGCGCCCCGACCTGCAATACGTCGCCACCCACCACGAGCAGGCTGCGGCCATGGCCGCCGAGGGCTACGCGCGCATCACCAACGGCCCGGGCGCGGTTTTGGTCACGTCCGGTCCCGGCGGCACCAATGCCCTCACGGGTGTCTATGGGGCGTACATTGACTCGATCCCCATGATCTGTGTGTCCGGCCAGGTGACCCGGGACACGCTCTTGCGTGGCACCGGGTTGCGCCAGTTCGGCATCCAGGAGGGTGACATCATCGAACTGGTTCGGCCCATGACGAAGTACGCAGTGACGGTCACGGACCCCGCTACGATACGATACCATTTGGAGAAAGCCTGCTTCCTGGCCATGCACGGCAGGCAGGGCCCGGTCTGGATCGACATTCCGCTCGACGTGCAAAGCAAACTGATTCAACCGGAATCCCTGCCCGGCTATGAGCCCGAAGCCGTTCCCGGTGTGCCTGCCGACGCCCGGCTGGAGTCCCAGGTCCATCAGTGCGTGGCCATGCTCCGCACCGCCGAGCGCCCGGTCCTGATCTTCGGCTATGGCGTGCGGTTGGCGCACGCCGACGACCTGCTGCGCTCCCTGATCGAAGCCAGTGGCATTCCGGCGGTCTCCTCGTGGACGGCCTCGGACATGGTGGCGACGGATCACCCGTCCTACGTGGGCCGCAGCGGGATCATGGGCGACCGCGCCGGGAATTATGCGGTCCAGAACTCGGACCTGCTGCTGGTCGTCGGGTCGCGCCTTTCCGTCCCGCAGGTCGGGTACAACTACAAGCTGTTCGCCCGGGCCGCGCGCAAGATCATGGTGGACATCGATCCGGCCGAAATGCAGAAGCCGTCCCTGAGCCTGGACCTCGCCATCCTCGCCGACGCCAGAGCGTTCCTGCAGGCGCTGTTGCTCAAGCTGGAGGCGGAGCGACCCGCGGCGTTGCCGCTGCCGATCGAGCCGTGGCGGCAACGCTGCGCGGACTGGAAACGGCGCTACCCGGTCTGCCTGCCCGAGTACGCCGGCAACCGCGACCGCGTCAACTCGTTCTACTTCGTCGATCAGTTGTCCAGGATGCTTGACGCCGACGCGGCCGTTGTGACCGACATGGGCACCAGCTTCACCTGCACCATGCAGACGTTCCAGACGAAACTCGGGCAACGCTTGTTCACCTCCAGCGGCCTGGCATCCATGGGGTTTGGCCTGCCGGGCGCCATCGGCGCCTGCCTGGCGCGCGGCCGGCAGACGATCCTGATCACCGGCGACGGCGGCCTGCAGATGAACCTGCAGGAACTGCAGACAGTCATTCACAACCGCCTGCCGCTGCTGATCTTCGTGCTGAACAACGAGGGGTATCTGACCATTAAACTCATGCAGCAGAATCACTTCGGACGCTTCGTCGGGTCCCACCCGGGCAGCGGCGTGAGCTGCCCGGACATCGTCAAGGTCGCCACCGCCTACGGCATCCGTGCCGACCGCATCCGAAACCAGGACGAACTGGAACGCAAGCTTCCCAATGTCTTGGCCGACCCGGGACCGTTCGTCTGTGAGATCATCATGCCTCCCGAACAGCCGCTGATCCCGCGCGTATCCTCACTCAAACTCCCGGACGGAACCATCGTGTCGAAACCCTTGGAAGACCTGTATCCATTCCTCGATCGCGAGGAGTTCCGCCAGAACATGCTCATCCCCCCCGTGGAGCTCCTGCACAAGTAGGCCAGGGTGGGGACCGGCGTCTCTCTGCGCACGGTGAAAACATGAAAATCCTCTTCACCAACTCTCCCCTGCATTACACGCACGGCCACACGTTCACGCAACCCGACTGGCAAACACTGGTCTTGCCGCTGCTGGCGGCCATTGCGGGAGAGACGAAACACACGATTCGGTTGGTGGACAATACCGAGGGGTGGCTGCGCTCGCATCGGATCCTGTCTGAAATCCGCGCGTTCAAGCCAGATCTGTTAGGTGTGAGCATCATCGCGGCCCGCGACATTCAGAAAACCGTGGGAGTGATCCGGCAGGTCCGCCAGGAGTTCGCATCACTCCCGATCGTGGCCGGCGGTCAAGGGGCCAGTTTCTACGACGAGCTCCTGGTGCGTAATGGTACTAACGTCGTGGTCCGGGGTGAAGGCGAAATCACGTTGCGGGAGCTGATCGCGGCATATGGTTCCGGCCACCCGGATTTCTCGGCGATTCCAGGCATCACTTGGCTGGAAGGTTCAGCTGTGGTGAAAAGGTCCGCGGCCCGGGAACGGATCAAGACCCTTGACGACTCGCCTTTTCCGGCGTTTGACCTCATGCCGAAGCGCAAGTCCCGCTGGTTCCCAGGGCGCTTTGCCGGCTCTGTCGAGACTTCTAGGGGATGCCCGTTTTCGTGCAACTTCTGCGCCATAACCTCTTTCTGGGAAGGTAGCTTTCGCACCAAGACAAATGTGCGCATCGTGGAGGAACTGAAGATCCTGGCCGCGCAGGGACGCACGCATGTTTACCTGGCGGATGACAACTTCGGGATGGGCACTGAGAAACACATGGATTTGTTCGAGCGCATCCTCTCGGCCAATTTGGACGTCCGTTTCTTCGCTCAAATGCGCACGGACACGATTGCCGAGAACCCGGACATGGTGGAGTTGGGCGCCCGCGCCGGCCTGTACGGCGCGCTGATCGGGTTTGACACCTATGATGCCGAGACCTTCCATCACATCTCCAAGAAAGGCAGCATCGATTTGAACCACCGCTGCTCCGAGACCCTGCGCCGCAACGGGGTGATTATCCTCGGCAGTCACATTTACGGTCTGCCATCCCAGAAGAGACCACGTGATTTCAACCGAACCTTCTGGGTGGGGCGCCGCAACTCCGATCTGTTCCGCATGCCGCATTTTTCCCTCCTTCCCGGAACTCGGGCTTACAATACGATGGTCACCGAGGAAGTCATTCAGGACGCGGAGCGACGCAATGATGACTTCCGCTTCCTGGTTCGAGCCCCGGCGGAACGCCGTGCCTTCAAGGCTTGGTACCATGTTTACACTCTCCTGCATGTCCTGTTGCCCGACGAAATCCTAAAGGCTTTGTTCCATCCCAATCGGAACGCCCGCATTCTCAAGCGCATGGGGTATTGGGGAACGTGCCGACACTACGCCTACAGAGCCCTGCGCAAGGTGAAAGGAACCGACATATGAGCGATGCTGCCAAGCCTGATTCCGCGCTCCCCAAGGAGTTGCTGACCGAGACGCATGACGGGCATCGTTTGCGCACGCGAAGCCGAAGCATAGTTGACCGCTCGAAACTTTCTGTTTCGACTGATGCGGCGTCTCCGCCCCCGCTGTCGGGCGGCGTCAAGAAGGCGCCCAACCTGTACTCTGGGCACACGTTTCTGAACCGTCCCGAACGGTTCCGACTTGACGGCCACAAGATGATTTACCACATGGACCGCGTGCAGGAGTGGCGACGGGGCGAACGCATTGCGCCCATCCACATCGACATGGGGCTAACCAAGTTCTGTAACATCGCCTGCATCTACTGCATCGGCGTCACTCAAGGGGGCATGAAGAAGGGGCAGATGATCCAACCGGACGCCTTGCTGCGGTTGATCCGGGACGCGGGCCGTCTGCAGGTACGCAGCGTGGCTTTCATCGGCGATGGAGAACCTACACTGAACCCGGCACTCTACGATGCCATCGTTCTAGCTCGGGAGTGCGGAGTCGAGACAGCCATGGCGACCAACGGCATTCTCCTTGACATGAACCGGGCACACGATGTCCTCCGGAACCAAACTTTCGTCCGCTTCAACCTGAGCGCCGGAAACAGCGAAGGCTTTCGGCGCATCCACCAGGCGGCCCCTGCACTTTTCGATGAACTCATCCAGAAGATCCGCGAACTTGTTCGCTTGCGGAAAGAAAACCAATACGGATGCACACTCGGGCTCCAGATGGTCCTCATCCCGGAGAATTTCGACCAGGTGCTGACACTTGCCCGTCTGGGAGCCGATCTGGGAGTGGACTACCTGCAGGTGAAGCAGTGTTCCGACACCGAGTACGGGGAACTCGGCATCCAGCGAGAGGAGTACCGTCGCGTCGTCGACACTCTGAAGGAGGCTGAGAGTCTTTCGCGGGAGGACTACTCCGTGCAGGTCAAGTGGAACAAGATCAACATCCTGGCCGAAACAGACGTCTACCGCCACGGCATACGGAAGTACGACATCTGCTATGGTACCCCCATGCTCGGCCAGATCAGCGGCAATGGGAAGGTATACCCCTGCGGCCCATTTTTCGGCAAGGACCGATTCCTCATAGGCGACATCCACAGAATGTCCTATTATGACATGATCAAGGGCGACCGATATTGGGCCGTGCAACGGGATATCGTTGAGAATATTGACGTGCACTGTGATTGCACGATTGGCTGCCGACAGGACTACATCAACACCTTCCTGTGGGACCTGATGAATCCTCCGGCTCACGTCAACTTCATCTGAGGGTTATATGGACACCGACCTGTGCCATGTTGGCATCATCGCCAACCCCGAACTGGACAACGTCGCCGTGGCCAAGCGCGACTTGCCTGGGGGAGCGGTGCTCGTGTGGCGTGACCGACGGCTGTCCGTCAGGCAGACCGTGCCATGCGGCCAGCGGTTGGCCTTGGAGGACCTGCCCACCGGAACGCTGGTACGGCAGTACGGGCATCCGTTCGCCCGGTCTCGCGGGATCCCGGCCGGTGGCCTCGTGAGTGCCGACAGCGTTGAGGGTTTGGATCCGGCACACATGCCGTCCGAGTCGGCGGCTTCAGTTCCTGTCCCTGTGTGGCGTGGGCCGACCTGGGGAAAAGAACCGGTCCCGACATTCCTGGGGTATCGGCGGTCCGACGGCCGGTGCGGCACGCGCAACTACTACGTGATCATTCCCACGTCCATGTGTGCGAGCGCCTTGGCCGCGCAGGCTGCGCGGCGGCTGGAAACGATCTGGCACGACCTGCCGGACCGCGAACACGTGGACGGAATCGTGGCTCTCGCCCACACGGAGGGGTGCGGGTGTGCGAGCAACGTGCAGATTGATCGCCTGCTGCTGGTCCTGAAGGGATTCCTGCTGCATCCCAACGTGGGCGGATGCCTGCTCATGGACCTGGGCTGCGAACAAACGAACCGGGAGCGAGTCGACCGCTATCTGCGGGACGTCCTGCCCGCGGCCGGCAAGCCTGTGGACTGGGTGTCGATTCAGGCTGAAGGCGGCAGCCGGAAGGCCTTGGAGAGGGCCGTGGCGTTGGGCAGTAGTCATCTCCCACTCGTGGCACGCGTGAGGCGGGCCAGTTGCCCCCTGTCCGAGCTTGTGGTCGGTACGGAGTGCGGCGCGTCCGACTCTTTCTCCGGCATCACGGCGAACCCGGTCATGGGTGCCGCCGCCGACCGCGTCGTGGCCGCCGGCGGTTCGGCCATTTTGACCGAGATCCCCGAGTTGCTGGGTATCTATGAGATGCTTCGGCCCAGGTTCCGGGATGCCGCGGTGGCGGCCAAGTACGTGGCCGCCGTTGCTTGGTATTGCGACTTGGCGGCCCGCCTGAACGTGTCCATGGGCGACAACGTCGTGCCCAAGAACCGCGAGGGGGGGCTGCTGAACAGCGTCATCAAGAGCCTGGGCGCGGCCATGAAGGGCGGGACCGGCATCATCGAGGACGTGATCGATTACGGCGCGCCGCTGGCCCGGCGCGGACTGCACATCATGCAGGGACCCGGCGGCGATCTGGAATCCGTTACCGGTCTGGTCGCCTCGGGTGCCAACCTTATCTGCTTCTCGACCGGGAAGGGAACCATCACCGGCGACGCAGTCTGTCCGGTGATCAAGATGGCATCCACGGACGAACTGGCCCGGGCCATGCCGGAGGACATGGACTTCAACGCCGGCCGTCTGTTGACCGACTCCGTCAGTGTCACGGCGTTGGGAGATGAACTCCTCCAGTTGATGCTACGCGTCGCATCGGGCGAGCGCACCTGGTCGGAGAAATGGGGTCAGCATCAGTTTCAGATCTGGACCGCTGAGAAATTGTCGCTCTGAGAATCCCTACCGTGGAGGCACCATGCCAACGGAGTTTGACCTGCAGTATCCGCACGGACGCGGCAACCGCGCGGCCGTTGCCTCTGTCCGCGCCATCCAGGACCGCCTGGTGGCGTGGGAGCTGGGGCGCGACTACTATGACGGCGACCGCCGCCACGGTTACGGGGGGTTCCGCTACGACGGGCGCTGGCGGGGCATCATCCCGCGGTTGGCTGAGCGCCACGGCCTGACGTCCCAATCCCGCGTCCTGGACGTGGGCTGCAAGAAGGGGTTCTTCCTGCACGATCTGTGCGAACTCATCCCCGGCATCCAGGTGACAGGCGTGGAGAACCATCCTTACCCCCTGGCCGAAGCCATGCCCTCGGTCAAACCTCGCCTGCTCTTCGCCCCCTACGAGAAGTTGCCGTTTCCCGACGCGTCTTTTGACTTTGTGTTCGCGTATGCCGCCATCTACATGCTCAATCTGGGCGGAGTCGTCGCCGCGTTGCGCGAGGTTCAGCGGGTGGGCGCGGGCCGAAGTTTTGTCACGGTCGGCGCATACCGCACGGACGAAGAACGGCGCTGCCTGCAGGACTGGACTCTCCTGGGCACCACCGTCCTGCATGTGGACGAGTGGCTGGAGGTCTTCCGTTACGCCAGCTACACCGGAGACTACAGTTTCACCACGGCTGCAACCCTGGGATTGGCAGTAGGTGATTGACGTATGGGCGGGGCGTTTGTCCTGGCGGTGACTTGGTGCGAAGGTAATGGGCGCTGTGCCGGTGACATCAAACACGTGACAAGAGCAATCGCCTGCCGACCCCATTCACGGGTTGGAGCAGGGGTCTTGGAGAAGTGCGATGGGTAATGTTTACACCAAGATGAAGATCTTTCATTTCCCGGCCAAACTTGACAGCCTCCCGGCTGATCAACCGCTGACAGCACCGCTACACATTCGGATTAAGCCGACCAACCGGTGCAGTCACAACTGCTGGTATTGCGCCTACCGCCGGGAGAACATCCAGCTCGGAAAGGACATGGTCAGCAAGGACCAGATTCCGCCCGACAAAATGGCCGAGATTGTCGAAGACTGTGCCGAAATGGGTGTGCTCGCCGTGACCTTCAGCGGTGGCGGTGAACCGCTCTGCTATCCACACCTGTTGGGGACGTTGCGCCGGCTGCATGCGTGCGGCGTCCGCTACGGGAGTTTGACCAATGGGGCACGTTTGCACGGGGAGATTGCCGAGGAATTCGCGGCTCACGGAACCTGGGTCCGCGTTTCACTCGATGGCTGGGATGGGCCGAGTTATGCCCGCTACCGCGGCGTCAGCGAGCGCGAATTCGATAAGGTGATGACGAACATCGCTGACTTCAAGCGGCTCGGCGGGGCCTGCTACCTGGGCGTGGTCATCATCGTGGACAAGGATAACGCCAGCCATGTGTACGAGTTGATCCGGCGCATGCACGACTTGGGGGTACGAAGCGTCAAAGCAGCCCCATGTTTCATCAGTGATGACGCCGTCGAAAACAACACTTACCACCGCCCCCTAATGAGCATGGTGAGAACCCAAATCGAGCAAGCCAAGAGCGAGATGGCAGGTGTGAACTTCGAGATTTTCGATTCGTATCAAGAGCAGTTGACCACCTTCGACAAGGGCTACGACTGGTGTCCCTACATCCAGATCAACCCGGTGATCGGCGCGGACCTGAACGTCTACTCCTGCCACGACAAGGCCTACAACCTGGACTCCGGCTTCCTGTTCTCCATCAAGGACCGCCGGTTCAAAGACGCGTGGCTGGCGGACAAGGCCCAGTTCTTCACCATCAACCCGGGGCGCGACTGCCGGCACCACTGTGTGGTGCACGAGAAGAACAAACTGATTTGGGAATACCTGCATGCCGACCGAACCCACATTGTCTTTGTCTGAGCCGTTTGCCGCCTTCCTGCGCGACCGCTGCTACCTGGTCACCGGGGCATCGCGTGGTTTGGGCGCGGTGGCGGCGACCGCACTGGCGGCCGGGGGCGCCCGCTTGGTGTTGGCAGCCCGGGATCGGGACGCACTGGAACGCGTACGGGCCGGCTCCTGTCATCCTGAACACCATGTCTGTGTGGCGGCGGACCTACGGCAGACGGAACAGATTGCGGGCCTCGCCGTGGCCGCTGAAACGCACGCCCATGGGACTCTCGACGGAATCCTCCACGTGGCGGGCGGCGGGCTGGGTCTGCGGGAACCGCTCATCGCCGCCGCTGACCTGGAAACACTCTTCCGCGTCAATGTGGTGGCGGCGGCAGAGCTGAACCGCCGGCTCGTGCCGGGCATGGTGACACGCCGCAGCGGCTGCCTGGTCCACGTGGGCTCGATCGCCGGCAGTGAGGCGGTCGCGTCCGTCGGCTACAATACAGTCAAGGCCGCCCTCAGCGCCTACGTGCGCAGCCTCGGGCAGCACCTGAGCGGCAGCGGTGTTGTCGCCACCGGCATTTTGCCCGGCGCCTTCCGTGCACCCGGGAATTCCTGGGAACGCCTCGAAGCCGGTAAGCCTGATGTCGTGCAGAAGTTCATTGCCGAGCGCCTGCCGCGAGGACGCTTGGGTGAAGCCGCAGAGTTGGTTCCGCTGATCCTGTTCCTGTGCTCGCCAGCCGCGTCCATGATGGGCGGGTGCATGGTTCCGATCGATGCCGGCGAAGGCAAAAGCTATGCCGCCACGGGTTGAACGCCGAGCGTGGGTTGCCTGACAAAAGCCAACAAGTGAACACATGACGTCTGTGTCCCAAGACCAGCGGAGCGAACGGCCTGTCGTCAAGGACGCTGTGCTGCTACAGGCGATTGCGGCGCTGCGCGCCTCCCGCCTGCCGCCAGGCCCGGACGTGCTGCTGCTGCAGGCGCCCCAGTTCCTTTTCGAGTCCATCAACATTGACAGCATCCGGCAGCGGGGCTACTACGCCTACCCGCCCACCGGGTTGCAGTGGCTGGCCACGCGGCTTGAGAACCGTGGGCTCCGGGTCACGATCGCGGACATCAACCTGCTCCTGCTGGAGCGTCTCATACAAGACCCAGGCTATGACCACCGCAACTGGCTGGACCTGGTGCGCGATGAAGTCGCGCGGACCGAACCAGCCGTGGCGGGCGTCACCTGCCTGAGCATCAACAGCGACCTGAGTTCCGCGACGCACCCCCTCCCGGCCATGCTGCGGGCTATCCGCGCGGCACGGTCGTGCCTGCTGCTGGCGGGCGGCCCGACGGCCATGAACGACGTTTCGGCGCTGCTCGACGGCAATACCTGCGATTTCGTCATCGACGGCGAAGGCGAAGACCGCCTCGACTACCTGCTCGGCCTTTGGTACGGCCCAGAGTGGTACCCCGCTGTCGCGCCGCCGCGTAACGGCATCTACTTCCGCGCCCCGGACACAGGCGCCACGGTGCCATCGGCGGGCGAGAGTGCTCCGGTCGTCCTGGCCGGGAATCTGGTCAAGTCCTTCGCGCGGATTCCCGTCGAGCGGTATTGCCGCGCGGGGAGTCTGAACCCCTACTCCCGCATGGCGGGCCCCGATCTGCCCTATGCCGGGTTTCAACTCGCGCGCGGCTGCCGCTGCAACTGCCAGTTCTGCGGCGTCCGCACGTTCATGGGCGCCGGAACGCGAGTGTTCCCCGTTGCCGATGTCCTCGAGGAAATGGACTACCTGGTCCGGCAACGGGGAGTTCGACATTTCGAAGTGCTGGACGACGATTTCCTGGCCCGCCCCGAGGCCACCGCCGAACTGCTCACCGGCATGGTCCCGCTGCGCCGCGATTTCGCCATCACCTGGTCGGCCAACAACGGCCTCATCGCCCACAGCCTGACCCGCGAACTGCTTGCGCTGATGCGCGACTCGGGTTGCCTAGGCTTCAAGATCGGCATCGAGTCGGGCAATCCGGACATCCTGCGACGGATGCGTAAACCCGGGACACGCGAGACCTTTGAGCAGGCGGCGGCACGGCTGCGGGACTTCCCCGAACTGTTCGTCGGCGGCAACTACATCATCGGTTGCTTCCACGAGGAGACCTTTGCCCAAATCCTGGACACGTTCCGATTCTCCTGCGCACTGGGACTGGACTGGTCATCCTTCACGGTGTTTCAGGACAACTCACGCGACTTGAAAGCCGGCGGGGTTAAGGGGAAGGCGTTCGACTTCATCCCGACCAAGAGCTCTGCCGACCGGAAACTGCACGACGATCCCACGTTGCCGCTAGGCCTTGACCTGCCGTCGCTGGATCCGCACAGCGTGCCTGGTCCGGAACTGTTGAAGAACATCTGGCTGACCTTCAACCTCGCCGGTAATTACCTCCTGAACCCTAACCTGTTCAGACCGGGCGGAGCGGCCAAGTTCACGGCGTGGGTCGAAGCTATCCGCCCTCCCTATCCGACCAATCCGTACATGCGTTTGTTCGCCGGTTATGGCAGGCGGTTCATGGGCGACACGGCCACGGCGGAGACACACGAGGCGGAGTGCCGGCGCTTGCTGGCGAATTCCTCCTCCTGGCGCCATCTGTTCGGACGGTTTGGACTGGATGCACTGGTGACTCCGGAAAGCGGCCTGTGGAACGCCACCGCCGCGTCCGATCAAGTCGTTTCCCTTGCCAGACGTTACGCCGCGGCCCTGGGGGTTCCGGTTCCGAGAGACCGGGCGACGCGCACGTAATGCGCAGGGTGCACACAAATGGCTACCAATCCCATCACACTCGAACTGCCTGACTGCCGACCGGAAACGGAGTTCACCCGGGCCGAAGCGCGGCGGCTGTTCCCCTCGGAACGCATTCGCCGCGTCCTGCTGGTCGCACCGCCGGACGCCCCTGCCGAAGCATTCAACTATGCCACAGCAAAACGCGGGCGCTACTGGAACTTCCCCCCCTACGGCCTAGGTGTCATGGCCACGTTGCTGCGCGACGTTGGCATCACGGTGCGCATCGTCAACCTTAACCACGAAGCGCTGAAAGCCTGCCAAGCCTCTGCGTCGCCGGACGTCTTCCACTTTGACGACGCGTGGAAGTGCCAATTGCGGCAGGCCGTGGACGAGATGGAGCCCGACATCGTCGGCGTCACCTGCATGTTCACCATGACGCACCCGTCCGCCGTCCGTGTGTGCCAGGAACTGGCCCGGTTGCGGCCGGACCTGACCATCGCCTTCGGTGGCGTGCACGTCACCAACTGCTTTATGAGCCGCGAAACTTGCCTGCCGGTCCTGGAGGACCTGGCCGGTGTGAAGCTGTTCTTTCTCTTCGAGGCGGACCTCGCCTTCATGAATTTCGTAAACTGGGTCAACGACGACACGACCGCCCCGGAACTCTCGCAGTTGCTGGTCAACCTCCCCGGGCGGCGATACCTGTTCCGCACCATTTCCCGACCGGGGGAGAAAGAACTGAACGTCATCCCCGCTCACGACCTGATGGGCACTGCGCATGTGTCCCGGCACGGTGTCATCGGTTCCTTCTTCTGTTTCTTGTCGCAGGGGACGCGTTCCGGCACCGTCAACGCCAACCGTGGCTGTCGAGGCCTGTGCACCTACTGCAGCGTGCGAAACTTCAACGGTCCGGGCGTTCGGCACCGGTCCGCCGAGTCGGTTGTCGACGAACTGGAGCTGCTGCGCGACCGTCACGGCGTGCGCCATGTCATGTGGCTCGATGACGACCTGCTCCATGACACCCGACGCTGCCTGGAACTGTTCGCCGCCATGATTGAGCGCAAGCTGGGTATGACTTGGGACTGCTCCAACGGCGTGGTGGCGTCATCCTGCACCGAAGAGATCGTCAGCCAAGCGGCTGCCAGCGGCTGCGTCGGCCTGAACATCGGCATCGAGTCCGGAAACCCCATCGTCCTCAAGAAGATCCGGAAACCGGGCGGCATCAAGACGTTCATGATGGCCGCCAAAGTCCTCCGTCGCCATCCGGAGATCAACACGCGCGGATTCCTGATGATCGGATTCCCCGACGAAACCTACGGCATGATCCAGGATACGTTCCGCCTTGCCCAGGACATGGGCCTGGACTGGTACAACATCACCATCCTGCAGCCGCTTCCCAACACGCCCATCTTTGCGGACATGATGCAGTCCGGCCTTATCGACGATCTGGATGTCTGGAACATCCGCTACAACAGCGGCCCCTACGGCAAACGCCGCACCCAAATGCAGGACCGACGCGTCGATACCCGGGACCTGTCCCCGTTCGCGCCGGAGAGATCGGGCGATGTTCCCTCCCGACAGGAACTAGACTCGGTCTGGTTTCACCTGAACTTCCACTTGAATTTCGAGCGGCTGTTCGCCGTCACTCACCCGGAGAAACTCCGCCAGCAGTATCTGTACGTCAAGAACATCTGTGACCTCGTCGCACCCGACGATCCATTCCCCAACTATTTCTTGGGCTGGCTGCAGTACCGGCGCACCGGCCGCGTCGATGCCGCGGTCGCCGACAAGGTCGAGCAGTTGCTGTGTGACGTGCCGGCATGGCAGCCGAAATTCGACCGGTTCAGCCTCTCGGTTCAGGACCTGCGTCGCGCCACCTTCCCGGTGCCCGTCGCCCTCTCGCCAACAAGGAGTGCCTCAACATGATGGACCTGCTCCGCGACCCGGCCCTTGTCAGGCTGTTCGAAGAGCCCGGCCCCTACTATACCAGTTACCCCTCGCGCTCGGAGTGGCACGACCTGCAGCCGCAGGTGGTGGAGCAGGTGATGGACGAGCTCGCGGCGACCGGGACTGGCGAACTTCCGCTGGGCATGTACCTGCATTTCCCCTACTGCCCCAAGCGTTGCCTGTACTGCATCTGCAACACCGAGCTGGCCCTCCCTGATACCGACTTGGACGGGTTCCTCAACCTGCTGATCCGCGAAGTCAGCGGATTCTTCCGGCGGCTGCGTCGCCCCGGACTGCACCCGGTGATCACCGAGATTCACCTTGGCGGCGGATCCCCGTCCATTCTTTCGCCCGAACAGTTCAACCGTCTGCTGGACGGCGTGAGCCGGGCCGTGGACCTCGCGCGCCTGGCGGAATTCTCCGTCGAGGTGGATCCGCGCAGCGCCGCGGCCGCGAAGTTCGCAGCCTACCGTGCCCGAGGTGCCAGCCGCGTCTCATTTGGGATCCAGGATCTCAACGCGGATGTCCAGCGAGCGATCGGGCGCGTCCATGATGTGGACCTGGTTCGTGCCGGTCTGGAGGCGGCCCGCCAGGCCGGTTTCAACAGCATCAACTTCGACATGCTGTACGGCCTGCCACGCCAGACGCCAGACTCGTTTGCCGCCACGATTGACGAGGTCATCCGCCTCGCGCCGGACCGGGTGACGCTCCTCAAGTACGCTCACGTCCCGAATATCCGTGCCCACCAGCGGACGCTCGACCGCCACCCCTTCCCCACTGCGGAAGACCGGGTGCGCATGTTCCTCGCGTCCTGCCGCCAGTTCACGCAAGCCGGCATGGTCCACGTCGGGATCGACCACTTCGCCAAACCCGGTGACAGCCTGGCCAAAGCCTATCAAGCGGGTCATCTGAGCCGGAATTTCATCGGGTTCACCCCTAAGCGGTTTGATGGCATCGTCGGGTTCGGCCCCACCGGCACGAGCCAACTGGGCCCGCTCTACTACCAGAACAGCGGCGAACTGGCGGATTACACGGCGGCGGTTCAGGCAGACCGAATGCCTGTCACCTTCGGATACCGGATGACCGACGATGATCGGGTGCGTGCCGACGTCATCTACACGTTGCTGTGCAAGGAAGAACTGCAGTTCGCCGACATTGAAGCCCGCCATGCGCTCGACTTCCCGCTTCGGTTCGCCCGCGAACTCGAAGCCCTGAAGCGCTGGGAGGACCGGCGCATGGTCGAACTGCAATCGGACCGCCTGGTGGTCACGAGCACAGGCAAGTTCTTTCTCCGTCACATCTGCAAGGTGTTTGACCGGTTGCTGGCCGAGAAGGAATACCGAGTCGTCGGTCCCTGAGCCAGGCTCTCTCACTCAGGATGGAAGGTTGCGACGCCATTGGCGGACGAGTTGTAGTCGTCGAAGTCTTTGAGCATGTCCATGAATTTGGTTCGATATCTCTCTTGAGGAATGGCCTTTATGAAGTTGGCTTTGGGGTTCAACTGGTTGTAGTCGTATATGTCCGGAATGGCAGCAAAGGTACTTTTCCAAGCATTGAACACATCGGTGCCGGGTAGAGGCACGAAAGAGTTCAGAGAGACCATGCCGCCGTGTAAACTGAGCGCAAACCGGTGCGTGGCTTCTAGGTCTTCGAGCGTATCGTCGGGAAAGCCAACCACGAAATGATACTTGGCCACTAATCTATCCTGGAACTTGGCCATGATGTCGCTAGTCTGCCGGACTTGGTCGAGAGTAATCTGCTTGTTGAGTCTCTTGAGGCCGGCGTTTGTTCCGGTCTCGATCCCGAACGCGATATGAGTGCAACCGTGCTCAACCAACTCGGCCACCAGCTCTTCCGTGATGCAGTCAACCCGGGCGTCGCATCCCCAAGTCAGACCATAGCTGTGGAAGATCTCGGCGATCCTCAGCGTACGTTGAATATCAACGACGAAATAGGGATCCAGCAGTCGCAACTGTCTTGGTCCCCATTTCGTCACGATTTCCTCAACCTCAGCCCGCACTTGCTCGGGCGTTCTGGTTAGATATTTCTGCCCGTTCAAAACTTTGTTGGAGCAGAAAGAGCAATTGAAGGGACAACCACGGCTGGTTTGCATAGCGCCCCAATCGCTGATGGAGAAGTGTTCAGGAAATAGGATAGCCCCACGATCCATCTGGGGCACTTTGGTCAAATCCAGATCTCTCGGCGAAGTCTCGATGTATTTCTCTTTGCAGCCAGCTTCCACCCATTCAACCAGTGAAGTCTCTGCGGGGCCTAGAAGAATGGCGTCGACCAGACCATTGCCCGCAAAATCCTGGGGCATGGTTGAGGCGTGATAGCCTCCAACGACGGTTACGATGTTGGGATCTACCTCTTTCACGATTGAGAGGGCCATCAAGGTCGACTTCATTTTACTGGTCCAAGTGGTGACGGCCACAATTTCCGGCTTGATGTCTGAGAGTGTCTTGCGAAAGTGTTGCCAGATATGGTGGTTCCCATCCTCAACTCCACGCTGATACCAGTCCTGCCTGCGTACCATTTCCTCTCTAAGTTTCGTCTTGGGATCCTTTGGGAAATAGCGATCAGCGTCGTACACATAGGCACCCATTCCACGCGCTTTCAGGCAGGCTGCCAATTGTGCACCTGAAAGGGAAAACCACCAGCGATCGTACTCGAAGAAGGCATGGAATGGCGGATCGACGAAGAGAACAGTCTTTTTCATCTGAACCTCTCCTGCACCAAACCCCCGACGAAGAGGACTACAACGGCATCGACCTCTGGACTGCAGACCTTGGCCCTATCCATCGTGAGCGAATCTGCACTACGACTTCTGGAACTGGGTCACGTGTTCGAGAATCCGAGCGATATCTGTATCGGGGGTCCGCACCTTGCCGGCCCATGGGGGTGGCGAATTGCCGACGAAACGAACCTGCTGGCAGAAGGCATGGCATCGGTCCAGGGTCAGTAACGATCGTGCGGCAGCCAAGTCCCTCAAAGCGGAAGCAACGTCCGCAACTTGCACTCGACGGTTGATCTTCCGTGGGTCGTGGGTCTCCAGCGCAAGGGCGCCGTAGTCACTGGAATCAGTGACGTACTTTATCCGACGGAACGATTCTCTCGCGGAAAACAGGCAGGTTAGCAGGCCATTGTCTGCCGAGGCGTAGTTGAAGGACGGGACCGGCCGAAAACTTCTGGCGGAAACGTAGTCTGCGTGTGGCTGCAGAACGTGGTGGTATAACCCGGTGGCGGATGCAAACCATACGGCACTGGGGTCCGTGGGGATTTCCGACGTCTCCAAGTCGACTCGGCAGGATTGAGAATGCGGCGACATGCAGTGGAAGAGAAGGTCCGCCAATTCACGCGCTGAGATGCCAATCACGCCATCTCTCTTCTTCCGGAGGATCAACTCGGCAGCCAAGTTCAAGTCGATGCCGAGACTTTGGTTGGCAACAGCGTCAAAACCGTCGTCTTCTATCCAGTTCAGGAGATGGCCAACCGCATCAATGGGACACAGCACGTCACAGTACAGTGGCATCCAGTCCGCCTGGCAGACGATGGCTTCGTGGATCGCGATGTAGTGCAGCATGGAGAAGAGCGCGTAGGGGTGTCCCTGGAACACCTCGGCTGGCATGGGCTCTATCTGCACATTGGCCAGTCGCATAAGGCTCTGAACGCCCGCCTCTTGCTCCAGACGGGCCGCGCCTGCTGCGTCAGTGAAGATCTTGACGATGACGCGTCGACGGCTCAGGACAGAGGGCAGGTTGCTGGGGTGGAGGAGTGAGGGCAGGGCGTAATTGACGAACAGATCGATGTACGAGTTTCCCCATGCAGACAGAGAGCAGATGAGGGTCGGTTCGGACGCTGGTGTCGCCGGCTGAGCCTTCAATGCCAGGATTCGCGCGACGATGGGGTTCAGGCATTGGAGGCGCCTCAGGTTCTCCCGCAATCCTGGGTCACGCTCGGCAAGCGGGAGGGCGTAGTCGATGATCCGCATGGCCGACTCCAAGTCGCCTTGGTTGCGTAGCGTGTAGTAGGTCCTGGCTGCCTGCCAGGGGTCACGGTAGATCGCCCCCAGGTGAGCGTCAATGACCGATGGAACGGGGGTAGGGGCGGTTGCAGCGGGAGCCGGGCGGCAGAGGGCCTCGCGGATGTCATGGCAGATGCTCTGCGCCCGCGCCGCATACGAATGGGTACTCCGGACCTTCTCCGAGCCGGCTGCGATCATGTGCGTTCGCCATTCGTCATCCACCAGCCCCCGCTTGATCGCGGCGATCAGTTCGTCGTGTGTGCGCGCGAACACGACGTCAGTGCCGGCTTGGAAGTCACCCATTTCATCTGGCAGAATGTTGGCATTGAAGCCGTCGACAACCACCAGTGAACCGCTGCTCAGCGCTTCGAGGAAACGTGGGTGGAGCAACAGGGCGGGGTGCACGATCACCTTGTAGGACTGGTACAGACGACACAAGTCGGGACCGGGTTGCACTTCGCCCTTCCAGAACGGAGCGAATTCGGGCAGATTCTCCCAGCCGCGTCCCCATATTGCCAAGGGGATCCCAGCCTCCAACAACTGCCGGGCAACACGGGTCCGGATGTGGAACCGCATGCAGTCGCTCATATCAAGAATCATCTGATTTCTGACCCGGTCGCTCAGTGTGGCGAAGTCAGCGTGGTGTCGTTCTTCGAAACGCGTGGTTTCCTGTTGGAGATCAGTCGCTGAGCAGAGGACCTCATTCATTTCGCGAATCAAAGGCTCAGAATGCTTGCTGGGCGGGGAGCCAAGTCGCGAGAGCAGCGCCGCTTCGTTTCGGGGGCTAGCGCCAGGTGCGGGACAGTACAAGCGCTGGTTCACGGCAAATTGCAGGATCTTGACGTCGCCGTAGCCAATGACTTGCAGGCTCCGTTTCCAGGCGTCCTTCAGCACATAGGTGAAGTCCAGCGGACCAAGCTCTTCCGCCGCAGCCCGCGTGAACGGGTAGGGGAGTCGGTCTTGGATCCAGCTCGCGACGGGCAGGCCGGTTTTGGCGCAACCGCTCAACGAGTCGGAGCGGAGGTGATCGAGGAGGACGACCAGGTCGGGTTTGAACTCTGCAAGGGTCTGCAGTGTTCTGTCCATGCGCATGGTCCCAAGCGGATCTTTCTCCTTCAGGGTGCGCGCTGTGCAGCCCAGTTCGGCAAACCCTGCGGCCAAATCATCCGCGACATGCTGCAAAACCGTCGAGTGGACGCTGGTCGGGATCAGGACGCGCAGCGGCCGGTCCGGTCTGTTTTCGAACGCCCTCAGGATGGCTTCGTGAGGGAGCGAGGCGTAATAGGCATCGACCTCGCTTTTCAGGTCCGTGGTGATCCGGCGGTACTCCGTCAGCCAGCGGCCGATGGCGTCGAGCAGTTCGGGAGGCATCAGGTACTGTGCGGGTGGCGGAACGTGCGACTGGTCCAGGGCGAAGTACGCGACCATCTGCTGTTCCCAGGCCGGGCCGGCGAAGCAGACCAATTGGGCGACGCCAATACTGTCACGGATCGGGAAATGCTCCAGGATGGCGCGGAAGAGCTGGGCATTGGGCTCGACCAGGTAGAAACTGGGCACCCAGTTGGGCACCTCGATGTCCGGGTCGAGGATGTTCTTCACGCGCAGGGCATTCAGCCCTTTGCCGGACCCGACAAACAGTTGGTACGGGAGTCTCTGGCTTTCGGGTTTCTGGAACTGGAAGATGACCTCTTCGTACGAGGGCGCGAAGGTGAGCTGCTCGATGCGCTCCGGGTGCACGCGGAACAGCAGGGTCGAAGACCCTTCATGAACGGCGCGAATCGTGGTGTCCGGCGCGGTTGCTTCCATGGCCGCAAGCGCCGCTCCGCTCCGCTCCTGCAGGTACTCGACATTGGCCCGGAAGGTCTCGGCCCGCGTCTTCGCCGCGAGCATGGTTTCCTTTTCCAGTTCCTGCCGGACGTCCGCGTACTGCGGTGTGTCGCCCAGTTCCGCCTCCATGATGGGCAGCAGCACTTCGGCCTGGCGCAGTTGCATCCACGCATTCATGACCTTGGACTGCACCATACGGTTCGGCCACAGCTTCCGGAATCCGTACAGCAGTTTCAAGGCGTGAAACGGGCGGTCGCCGAAGAGGTACTCGACCCAGTTCCAGAGCAGCACGGGGTTCGGCTTCGCCTGCGGAAGGTCCGCCACCTTGAGGAACAGCTCGCTGTAGTCGTAGTGCATGTCCTTCAAGACCGCGTGCAGGGGCCGGTCCGGACCGTACCCGAATGAGAAGGGCATGTGGCCAAACGCGACATGACGGAGGGGTTCTTTGGAGCGGAGCAGGAAGTCGACAATGGTGATGTAGGCCTCAACCGGATAGCGGTTCGGGATGCATTCCATGACTGCGAACCGGCACTTGGCCAGACCCTCCCGGACGTCGGGCGCCTTGCGTTCATCCGCCGGCAGGTCGAGTTCGAATGCCGCCTCGGGCGCCAGGATCAGGACTTCCCGCAACCGGGGAAATCTGCTGAACAGGCCGCGCAACCGGCTGAGCCGCACCTCGTTGGCGAGAACGGCGACCGTGGTGTTGGGGCCGGCCAGGGCGCAAGGCTGCCAGTCGTCCATGGATGGCGCCGCGTCGTCCGCGGGCGGTGCCGCGCCCTTCGCAACGGCGGGGGCCGGCGCCGGTTCGGTCAGGCGCCACTGTGCCTTTACGTCCTGCCAATCCTGAAGCGCGAGTGGCTGCATGTCGACCTTTCTTTCCGTTCTCGGCCGGACACGGGGCGTGTAACGTCAGGCCGCGCCTTCCCCGAAACATGACCCGCCGCCTGGGGATTGGATTCCATCCGCAGTCACCGGCGACACCGGCACAGCCGGGATTACGCACATTTCGTGCCACGGGGCGGCCGGTCCAGGAATCGGCCGCATACCGCGGGCACGACAACTCCCCGCCGGACTTGCGTCGCCCGCGCGCGACGGCTACATTCGCGGGCAAGCTTGGCTCGCTCTGGGGCGCCCGGCCACTGGGACGCCGCTGCGGTCCTCGCGCGTGGCGCGCGGGAGTGCGCAGGCCGAACCGAGGTGCCGGAGATCGCCCTGCAGGGCTGACGTTACAGTGCCTTCGGTTGGGCGCGGTTGTAGAGCAAGGCTCCAGCCTTGCAGTCTTGCTTGGCACGGCGCGAACCACACGGCGCACCGGAAGGAAACGCATTCGGCAAGGCTGGAGCCATGCCCTACTTCCGCTCGTGGCCTGCCAGGCTTATTGCACAGGTCGCATTTTCTTGGGATCGTCGGGGGCCTATCGGTAGCCTATGACACTGCGCCGCAAAATGCTGCTGGCCGTGGCCGTGGCCGTGGCCGCCTGCGGCTCCGTCGCGTTCCTGATCACCGACGCGCTCTGGGGCCGGTACTCGGACCGGCTCACCCGGACCCAGGTGAGGACCGACATGGGGCGGCTCTTCCTGCTGCTCGACCGCGAAGCGACCGAGTTGCAGCGCCTGGCTCGCGTCTACGCCGAGGACCGCGATGTGCGCAGCATCGTTGCGTCGCCCCCGCGCTTCCTGGCCGGCGGGCCGTCCCTGGACTCCGCCATGGCCGGACACCGTCTCGCGTTCATGGCCGTGGCGGACGCGACCGGGAAGATCGTGTCGGCGAGGAGCTACGACCCGCAGCACGAACGGTCCGGGGCCGCGCCACCCGGACTGCTTGGTACTCTGAGATCGGACTCGCACTGGCAGCGGCGACCGGGGCAGGCGGCCGCAACCGCGGCGTTCTGGCGTCTGCCGGACGGGTTGGCGCTGCTGGCGGCGGGCCCGGTGCAGACCGTGTCGCACGGCAAACCCGTCCCCGGCACGCTGGTCATCGGTCGGTGGTTTGGGACCACCGAACAGACGGCGCTCGCTGAACTGGCCCAGGTCCGGTTTGCCCTCCTCTCCCTGTCCGCGGCCGACATCCCCGCCCCCATCGCCAGCCAACTGCTCAGCGCTGATTCGGACCGCCCCGTGCTGGTCGACTTTGTCGACGACCGCACCGTGGCCGGGTACAGCCTGATCCGGGACGGCGCCGGGGCGCCGACCCTGGCGATCCGCGCGGCCTGGGACCGGCACTTCCTGGCGTCCACGACCGGGTACGTGGCCAGTCTCGGCCTTTCCCTCCTGGCATTGGGGATCGTCGCCGGATTCCTGGCCATGCGGTTCCTTGACCGATTGGTCCTTGACCGGATGGCCGAACTGAAGCGGTTCGTCGAGACGGTGCAGACCCGTGGCGACTTCACGCTGCGCTGTCCGGAATCGGGCGACGACGAGGTCGCCCGGCTCGGGTACGGCCTGAACCGGCTTCAGGAGAAGCTCGAGGCGACCATCGCGAGTCACTGTCGCATCGAGGATTCGCTGCGCGCCAGCGAAGCGCGGTACCGCACGCTTATCGAAGCGTCCAACGACCCGATCTTCGTCATCCGCGGCGACGACACCGTGGAATTCACCAACGAGAGTGCCGCCCGGATGCTCGGCGTGCCCAGGGAACAGCTCGTCGGCAAGCCCCGGCCGGACTTCCTCGCCGCCGGCAGGTCCGGCCCGCAGGAGTGCAAGCTGCGCGAAGTCATCACAACGGGCAAGTCGCTGTTCCAGACCTCGGCGCTGCAGTCGGGCAACCGTACCGTCTGGCTCGATACGCACCTGATGCCGCTGCCGGACCCGAGCGGGAAGGTCCAGGCCGTGCTGGGCGTGTGCCGCGACATCACGCCGCGCAAGCAGGCGGAGGAGGAACTGCGCCTGAGCCGGCAGCGGTTCGCAACTCTCTTCGAATACTGCCCCGTGCCCGTCCTCGTCGAAGACCTCCGCGGGCTGCGCACGATTCTCGACACCCTGCGGGACCAGGGCGTGATCGACATCGAGGGGTATTTCGCGGCACACCCCGACGCGCTTCGGGATGCCACGGCACGCGTCACGATTACCGACGCGAACCGCGCCGCCATGGAGATGTTCGGGGCCGACGTGCCCAGCGAGCTGCTCGGACCGTTACCGCGTATCTTCATCGAGGACACCTACGACACGTTCTGCCGGCGGGTCGCCCTGCTGGCACGGGGAGAGACCGGGGGCCAGGCCGAGATTCAGGTGCGCACCCTGAAGGGAGACCCGCGTACTGTCTACTTCCGCTGGCAGATGGCCCCGGGCCAGGGTGACGACGTGGCGCAGGCCTTCGTCTCCCTGGTGGACATCACGGAGCGCAAACGCACCGAAGAGGCGTTGCAGGCCAGCGAGGACCGGTTCCGCAAGATTTTCTCCGAAGGCGGCATCCCCATGGGCGTCATCTCCCCGGACGGCCGTCTCCGGGACGCCAATCGCGCCATGTGTGAGATGCTCGGCCGCAGCGCCGAGGAACTCCAGCAACTGACGCTCGCCGACCTCTCACTGCCAGACGACGTCGCCAAAGACATCGAACAGACCCGACCCCTGTTCGCCGGCACTGTGTCATCGGTCACCTTCGAGAAACGCTTCCTGCGCCGGGACGGCCGTCAGGTGCTTGGCCTGGTCTGCCGAAGCCTCGTCCGCGACCGCGGCGGCCCCCCCCTGTTCATGATCAGCCAGGTCCAGGACATCACCGAATGGCGACGCGCCGAGCAGGAACTGCGCGAGTCGGAGCGGCGCTTCAAGGAAGTTCTCGAGACCATCAGCCTGGCCGCCGTCATGCTCGACCTCGATGGCCGAGTCGCGTACTGCAACGCGCACCTCCTGAAACTCACCGGCTGGGCCCGGGGTGAACTGGTGGGGCGGAGCCTCCTCGACACGCTGGTGCCGGCGCCGGACCGGGAGGCGATGCGTGCGTTCTACGCGCGGCTGGCCGAAACGGGCGAGGCAGCAGCGTCGGGGGAGTGCCCGCTCGTCACCCGCGACGGTGAACCTCGGCTCCTGGCCTGGGATCACACGGTGCTGCGCGACCCGGCGGGACACATCGTCGGAACCGCATCCTTCGGCCGGGACGTGACCGAACACCGCCGCCTGGAGGCCCAGTATCGCCAGGCGCAGAAGATGGAAGCGGTCGGCCAACTGGCCGGCGGCGTGGCGCATGACTTCAACAACATCCTGCAGGTCATCTCCGGCTACACGTCCATAATGTTGGCCTCGCTGCCGCCGGGTAAGCCGGACTACGACCGGCTGTGGTCCATCGCCGAGGCGGCAGCGCGCGGCGGCAGCTTGGTGCGGCAGTTGCTCACCTTCAGCCGCCGCGAGCCGCTGGCGTACGAGAACCTCGCCCTGGACCGGGTGGTGGCCGACGCCACGCTGATGCTGCGCCGCATGATCGGTGAACACATCGAGATCCTGATCCACACGCACGGAACGCTGCCTTTCGTACGGGCGGACCGCACCCACATCGAACAGGTGCTGATGAACCTGACGGTAAACGCGCGTGATGCCATGCCCGGCGGCGGCACGATCCGCATCGAGATGGAAGCTGTGCACCTCGACCCGGAGTTCGCCGAGACACACCCGGGCGCGGCTGCCGGGGATTTCGTGCGCCTCTCCTTCACCGACACCGGCCAAGGCATGTCGCCGGACGTCATGGAACGGATCTTTGAACCGTTCTTCACCACCAAGGAACAGGGGAAGGGCAGCGGCTTGGGGTTGGCCACCGTGTATGGCATTGTGCGTCAGCACGGCGGCTTCGTGTGTGTCACCAGCGAGCCCAATCGTGGCACCACCTTCGTGATCCACCTCCCAGCCACGACCGCCGGCGAGGTGAGCACCGCGGCCGCGGCACCGCAGACTCCCGAGCCCCCCGCCGCCGGCGGCGGGGAAACCATCATGCTGGCCGAGGATGACGACCTGGTACGCACCCTGGTGACCGAGGTCCTGACCGGCGTGGGCTATCGTGTCGTCACCGCCCGTGACGGCGAGGAAGCCATCAACCTGATCGAGAGACATGGCACGGAGATCGCTCTGTTCGTGCTGGATGTGGTCATGCCCCGCAAAGGCGGCACTGCGGTCTATGAAGCAATCATGCGCCAGAGCCCGGATGCGAAAGTCCTGTTCTGCTCCGGCTACAGCTTCGGCGGCCTGGCTCTGGCGGGACTGTCGGAGCGCTGCGCGTTCATCGAAAAACCGTTCAACCCGCCCCGGCTCCTCGCCAAGATCCGCAGCCTGCTCGATGACGACGCGGCCGTGGCGCCTACGGATGGGGGCCCGTCAGACGCGACACCGCCTCCGTGAGCGTGCCAATGCTGGCCGGCTTGTGCAGAACCAGCGAGACACCCTCCGGCGGCCAACCGGCCCGCGGCGTCTCGTCAAAACCGGTCAGCAGGATCAGCGGCGTGCCAGGCGCAAATTGCCGGGTGTGCGCGGCAACGTCGCCGCCGTGCAAGCCCTTCATGGCCCAGTCCGTGATGACCAGCGCATAGCGCGTGCCGCCAATTTTTCGGACCGCCTCCTCGCCGCTGTCGGCCGTGTCGACGTCGTACCCGTGGGCACGCAGGGTCGCCTCAATAAACCGCAGATTGAGCGGCTCGTCGTCCACGACCAGCACCCGCGCGGCGGCGGGCACGGCCCGGGGCATCTCCAGCAGCACGTCCCGGACCACGTCCCTGGCGGCGACCGCCGCCGGCAGTCGGACGGCGACCGTGGTCCCAGCCCCGACCTCGCTCTGGACGTCGAGCGTTCCGCCGTGCCGACGCACAATCCCCAGGGCCGCCGGTAAGCCCAGCCCGGTCGCCTGCGCGCCCCGGGTGGTGAAAAACGGCTCCAGGCAGCGCTGCCGCACGTCCGCACTCATGCCCTCGCCGTCATCGCGGACGGACAGCACGACCTCCTCGCCTTCGCCGCGGGTCTCGACCGTGATCCTGCCACCCTTGGGCATGGCCTCCACGGCGTTGAATATCAGGTTGATGAGGGCCTCGCGCAGCCCGGCCTTGTCGCCGTGGACCACCGGAACGGCACCCCGTTCCAGGACCAGTTCAATGCAGCGGCCCGCCGCCGCCGCTTCCGTTTTCCATTTCGGTTGCGTGAGCAGCGATACTTCTTCGGCAAGTTCGTTCAGATCCACCGTCCCGAACACATCGGCAAACTCCTTCTGCCGGCAAAAATCGGAGAGGCCGCGGACGACCTTCGCGGCGTCGCGGGCCGCGGCGTGAATCATCTCGAGATACAGCGCCAGCTTCTCGCGGCGGTTCGACAGCTCCGGCTTTTCGAGGAGCAGTTCGGTGAATCCGACGATTGGCGTGAGCGCATTGTTGAACTCGTGCGCAATACCGCCGGCCATCTGACCCAGCGCATGCAACCGCTCCTCGCGTACAATCTGCTCCTGGGCATGACGCAGTTCACTCAGAGTCGCCTCGAGGCGGCGGTTGGCGTCCCGCAGTTTCGTCTCCATCCCTCGCTGTTCCGTCAGGTCGGTGATGGCCATGACGCTGCCGGCGTACCGTCGCTGCGCGTCATACAAAGGCGCCACGCCGAGCCGGACGTACAGACGACTGCCGTCCTTCCGCACAAACTCGATATGCTGCGACTCGTTCACGCCCTCACGGCGCCGTTCCAGACCACGGCGGCACTCCTCCACCCCGGCCTCATCCACGAACTCGGTCAGGCGCTTGCCCCGCATCTCCTCAACAGAGGAGCCCAGCATCTCTGCCATGCAATGACTGACAAACGTCGTGCGCCCCTCCGCGTCCAACACCCAGATGCCCTCATGCAGGTGCTCGACCAGAACGCGGTACTTCTCCTCGCTCTCCCGCAGCCGCCGCTCCGCCTCGCGCCGTTCCGTGATATCCACCACGAACCCGCACAACCCGGCCACCTTGCCGTTCCGGAGTGTCGGCCGCGAGAACACCATGCACGGGAACGTGCGGCCGTCTTTGCACACAAACAGGTACTTGTTCCCCACCGCGGGGGTGCCCGCCAAGCCGAGTTCGATGTTAGCCTTGGCGCGCTCGCGGTCGTCCGGGCTGATCATCTGCAGCATGGGAAGCCCGGTTCGGACGTCCTCCGGCTCGTAGCCCGTCATGGCAAATGCGGCGTGATTGGCGTAGACGATATTGCCGTTCATGTCGCACTCGAAGACGATCTGCGGCAGCGAATCGAGAATCTCCTGGCTGTGTTCCACCCGGAACTCAGCGTCACCGTGCGATGGAGTTGTTGCGTGGGCGCCGGCTTTGCCGCCGGCTTTGCGCGAGTGCTTCGTGTCGCTCATGCTGCCTCGTCCTCTTCGCGGTGCGGCCCCGACCTCGGGACCGCCGGGTTCTGAACCTAATCTCAAAATGTCCAGCCAAAATCGTCCTGCTGTAACATCCTATCGCCGGAAATCGGCATGCAAGGCCGACTCTGCATTCCAATTCCAAACAAAACCGGCGTCAGCGGCCGCCCGCCTCGCTCCCATGTTACTCGCGGGCTGCGGCAGAGTGGCCGGAGCGCGAGCCGCTCCCGCCACGTTGCGAGAATGACCCGGACAAACATTGAGTAACGCCCACACATGATCGGGCGCATCCGCCCGGGGGCGCTGATCCGCTACATCAGACCCGTCCGACTCGTCCGAAGTTTCCGCCGCCCCACTCACCCAACCACCCACTCCACGCTTCACTCTGTCAGCCGTTCTGAGCCCATGGCTTCTGCGACCGCCTGCCGCAACTCCGCCATGGATATCGGCTTGCCCACCAGAACATCGACACCCTCAGGTTTCTCACTGTCCGCCTTCATGAACTCGCTGAATCCAGTCAGCATGATAACCGGCATGGACGGGGACGCTTGTTTCACGGCCGCGGCAAGCTGGTCGCCGCCGCCGCCGGACATGGACCGGTCGGTGATCACTAAACCAAACCCGCCCCGCCGGAACTTCATCAAGCCTTCCTTGCCGTTGGTCGCGACGTCGACGATGTGTCCCTCGCCGGTCAGGAAGGCCAACAGGACTTCGCGCACGCGCGGGTCGTCCTCGACGACCAGTACGCGCACCCCTGACAGCACCGCGGTGTCCGCGGCCGGGTCGTGCCGCCGGTTCTTCTTCACCTCGCGAGTTCCCTCGACGGGCAGCCAGACGCTGATGGTGGTGCCTCTGCCGACCTCGCTGTCGATGCGAACCGCGCCATTGTGCCGTCGCACCGTGCCGTAGACCGTGGCCAATCCCATGCCGGTGCCGGCGCTACCTTTGGTCGAAAAGAAGGGCTCCATGCAGCGGTGCCGCACTTCGGGGGGCATGCCGGCGCCATTGTCCTCGACGTCGATGACCACGTAGATCCCGGGCGCCAGCGGCGACCCGGCTGTAACCGCGTCCTCCTCCTCGGCCGCCGTCGGCGCGTGTCGGGCGGTGC
Source organism: Lentisphaerae bacterium RIFOXYA12_64_32 (assembly GCA_001803235.1). Classification (GTDB taxonomy): domain Bacteria; phylum Verrucomicrobiota; class Lentisphaeria; order Oligosphaerales; family YB12-FULL-65-16; genus YB12-FULL-65-16. Next base: position 23,809 of record MHBL01000013.1, on the reverse strand, counting down.
GGGTGCGCAGGGTGATACGGCCGCCGTCGGGCATGGCGTCCACCGCGTTGAAGACCAGGTTGATCAAGGCCTCGCGCAACTCCGCTTCGTTACCGTACAGCACCGGCGCTTCCTGCAGTTCGCGCTCGACCTCGATCAGGTTGCCGCTGACCTGGACCTGGTCTTTCCACTTCGGTTGCGTCAGCGAAATCACCTGCTCGACAACACGGTTGATCAGGATCGGCGCCACCGCATCGTTCAGATCCCGCGCCCGGTAGAACTCGCGCAACCGGCTGACCACCTTGCCGGCGTCACGCGCCGCCGTGTTGATCATCTCGATGTACTGCTTCGAGCGCGCTCGGTCCGCGAGCATTTCCGGCCGCATCAGCAGCAGGTCGCTGAACCCCAGGATGGGCGCCAGCGTGTTGTTGAAGTCGTGCGCCACGCCCGAGGCCATTTGACCCAGGGCGCGCAACCGCTCCTGCTGCATGACCACTTCCTGGCTCTGCCGCAACCCTTCGTAGGCGTTGTGCAGCTTCTGATACAGTCGCATATGGTGCGCGGCCAGGCTCAAGTGCCCGGCCAGTTCCTGGAGGAAGTTGATCTCCTCGGTCGCGAAGTCGTCCACCCCGGTTCGTCCCACCAGCAGCACCCCTGCCGTCCGGTCCTCAACGTTGAGCGGCAGCACGACGGCGGAGCCCAGATGCAGGGTCGTCAGCATGCGGGGCAACGCGGCATCCGCCGCCTGTACGGCGTCGGCCACATACAAGGCTTCGGTCTGCACGGCCAGCAACGGCGCCAGGTCGGGGACGTTCTCCGCCCCCGCGGCGCCAACCGCCGCCTCGGTTTGGGGACCGTGCTTGAGCAGACCCGGCCCGGCCCCAACCTCATTCGCCAGCCACACGGCGACGAAATCGGCCGGCAACCGCTCCTCGACGTGCGCCAGGGAGATCTCCAGAGTGTTGCTCAGGTCGCGCGACGATCCCATGTCGTGGATGATCTCGCCCAGCAGTTCGGCATACTCCAACTGGTGCTGGAGTTTCTGCTGCGTCAGCCAGCCGTCGATGGCCACAGCCAAGGCTGCCGCGCCTTCTTCGATCATGGCGACGACGGCCGGGCTGAACACGTTGGGGCGCCGGTCGTTCACCTGCAGCAGCCCCAGGATCTTCGTGCCGTTCTTCAGCGGCAACAACGCCATCGACTGGTAGCCCTCGATGCAACACCGTCCGCGCACCGACGACGCGGACTCCGCAGCCACGGCATGGAAATCCGCCGCCGAGTTGACCACCAGCGATCCGCCCGGCGAACAAAACGGACTGTCGGCGGCCAGCTTTTCACTCAGCACCCGGCCGCAGATGCACTCCAGGGGTGGGGCGCCGGAACCGCCCGACTCTGCGGTGTGGGACTCGGCCCCCTTGCGCAGCCGGCTCTCCAGACGGACGTGTTCTTCCGAGAACCCGATGGCCGCCAGGTACGGAAAGTCGGGGCCGGTCCGCAATCGCAGCCCCACCGCCTCGCACCCGGCCGCGTCCTGGAAGCAGTCCAGCACGACGCGGAGTCGTTCAGGGAAGGCGCTGCCCTGCCCCAGGATCCCGAGAATGCGTCGGACCAGCGTCTGCCGACCTGGGCCTCCGTCCGCCGCGGCATCGGCCGTGGCGGAGTCCGGTGTTCTTGTCTTTGGTTCACTCATGATATTGCAGGAAATGTAACCCCAATTGAGGGACATCAGACGTGCTATGTGATGTTCAGTGTTCGTTTTTCGGGCCGTGGCGGTTCGGACCTGTCGGCCCCGTCTGACCGCTCGGACTCTTCTGCCTCCTCGACACTCGTATGCCCGCCGCCGCTCAGGCGCCAGCCAGTTCCATGATCTTGGCCGGAATTCCGTGCAGCGGCGCCACATGCTGCGCACCACCCATCGCAATGGCCTCCTTGGGCATGCCGAACACGACACTGGTGGCTTCGTCCTGGGCAATGTTGGCTGCGCCCTGATCGCGCATCATCTTCATACCTGCGGCGCCGTCTGCGCCCATGCCGGTCATGATCACCCCGACGGCGTTCTTCCCCGCAAACGAGGCCACCGACTGGAACAGCACGTCCACGCTCGGTCGGTGTCGGCTGACCAGGGGGCCCTGCTTGACCCGGACCATGTAGACGGCCCCTGATCGGTTCAGCAGCATGTGGTAGTTTCCAGGGGCAATGAGCGCCACGCCCGGCACCACCCGGTCGCCGTCGACCGCCTCGCGCACCTCCATGGGACAAAGGCTGTTGAGCCGGTCCGCGAAACTGCGGGTGAAGTGCTCCGGCATGTGTTGCACGATGACGATTCCGGGGCAATCGGCAGGCAGCGCCTTCAGCACCGACTCGATGGCCTGGGTGCCACCCGTCGAGGCGCCGATCGCCACGACCTTGTTGGTCGTGCGCGCCAACGCCAGGGACCTGGGCGCCATCGGCACGACGGGCATGGCGGCGCGGCGACGCTTCACGTCCACCAGCGCCGCGGACTTGATCTTGTCCGCCAACTCGACAACCATGTCCGTCAAGGCGTACGACGGCCCGGCCTTGCACATCACCTCGACCGCACCGGCATCCAAGGCTTCAAGCGCCAGCTCGCTGCCGTGGCTGGTTAGCGATGACAGAATCACCACGGGCAGCGGAAAGTGCTGCATCAGTTTGCGCAGGAACGTGATGCCGTCCATACGCGGCATTTCCACGTCGAGAACCACGACATCGGGCTTCAGTTCGACGATCTTGTCGCGCGCCACGTACGGGTCCGGCGCGGTGCCGACCACCTCGATCTCCGGGTCGCGCGACAACTCGCGCTGCAGGATCTGCCGCACCACCGCGGAATCGTCTACGGCTAGAACTCTGACTTTCACGGGGTCTGGCCTCCCGTCTGAACCTGCAACAACAGCGGGTGCCCCTCGACCTGGAAAATCAGCGCGTCGGCATGGCCGGCAAACTCGCGCCACTCCGCGTTGCTCAGGTCGCGCACCTCCGGCATGGCGAAATCAAAGACCGCCTGCGCCCCGAACAACGCCGTGGTCACCCGGCCAGCCATGACATTGGCCATTTCCCCCAGCGTGTCGCGCCCGAACCGCGCCGCTTCCGGCGAATCCGTGTCCTCCAGGCCCAGGACGTTGGCGGCCAACAGCGGGCCGAACGCGCCGGGCACCGCCACCCGGACCAAACCGTTCTGCGGCCCGGTGAAACCCACGCGCGCCACCAAGGCGGCCGACGGCGTGGGCAGCGGCGCCCCAGGCTCGGGGATTTCGGCAAACATGAAACCAAAGCCGTCCAGCACGTCGCACAAGACCTGTCCCAGGTTCGCAATTTGTTCGGCCGTCATGGCGCCCGTTCTCCCGCCGAGGTCATCGGAATCTTCGCGGTCATCGAGGGCATCGAAATCTTCGAGATCGTCGGACACACCCGGACACTCCCGGGCTCACCCTCACGTCGTTCCCGGCGCTGCCGGCGGCTCGGGTTTCTCGCCCAGGGTGTGCACCAGCGCGTCGCGGATCGTTTCCGGGGTGCACGGCTTGCGCAGGAACAACGACGCCCCGGCCTTCTTCAGTTCCTCAATGCGCAGTTCGCTGCCATCGCTGGACAGCACAATCACCGGGATGCGCCGCAACTCGGGGCTGACCCCCATGATCTTGACCAACTGGATGCCGGTCATCACCGGCATGTGCAGGTCGGTGACCACCAAGTCGAACGACTGCTCCTTCAAGCGCTTGATCGCATCCGCGCCGTTCTCCGCTTCCACGATCTTTTCTTCCGTGTAGCCGGCGATGCGTACCAGCCGCTTCAGGAACGCACGCACCGTGGCGGAATCGTCAACGAATAGGAAACGCCGTGCCATATCTGCTATACCTCCCCTTGAGCCGGCCGCCACGCCCGGCCGCACCGGAACGCCTCTGCATGCCGCCCCAGACTGGCCGCCGCGGCCTGGCCTTGCGCCGTGGCTTCGCACTCATGGGCGTACTCATACTCAATGAAGATGGGCACGGCTGACCGGTCCGTCAGAATCAACCTGGAGGCCGTACCCCGGAAGTGCGACCGTACGCGGCGATCCAGCCTGCCTGGGTTCAGTTCGAATACCATGCTGCATCCATCCTGCGAATCCGAAACAACAATCAGGGTTCAGTTGACAGACGTCAGGCGCAACCACGTTCCGTGATTTGCCGACACCGTTACTGCGACTCACGCTCCTTGGGACGAGAGTGTCGGGTGTCGAGGGGAAAGAGACTTCCCACTCACTCACGCACCCACGTACTCACACACCGTCCGTTCTCTCGCTCCATGCTCCGTGCTACAACTCGTACTCCTGGCCGCTGGCGCGCACGACGGTGCGGCCGTCTACGACGTGGAAATACACGCTCCGCGGTATACTGCCGCCGACATCCTCTTTAGCAAGAAGGATACCATTTTTCCACAGGATCTTGCGCAGCACCGCCATGTTGCGCTGACCGATGTTGAACCGGTTCTGGTCGTCGAGCAGATTGCTGGCACCCGCAACCTTGGCGATCAGCCGGTTCCGCGTCGCACCACGCCCGAACAGCTCCTTGAGCAACGCCGAAACCCCGGTGTCGGTGAACATAAACGGATTCCGCTGCGCCTTCTGAAGATCAATGCTGGACAGGGGCAACATGCAGTGAATCAGGGCCCCGACATGCAGTACCGGATCATACACGGCCAGGCCGATGCATGAACCCAGCGAGTAGGTCACCAGCACGTCTGTCGGGTCGCCGGACACCAGCATTTCGGATATGCCCACCACCTGCAGCAAGTCGACGCCTCTCATTCTTCCAGTCCGTCCTGTCCCGGGAGAACGGGACGGGGTTCAGGGTTCATGGCTCAAGTGTCAGCCTTGTGTTGTCGGTTTGGGCCTTGGGTGTTCGAGGGGACCATCGTGTCCTGGACTTCAGGTGTCGGACGCCTTGTCCGTCCGTCTGTCATTCCCTGAGACCCGAAACTCTTTGTCTCTGGGTCACTTCTTGATGTACACCGCCGGTTCGACGCTCTTGAATTCGCTCAGGATCCCCGTCAGACTCTCGGCGTGCCCGACCATGAGATACCCGCCCGGCCGCAGCAGCCGGTAGCAGTCGGCCAGCAACCGAGTCCGGATCGCGTCATCGAAATAGATCATCACGTTGCGACAGAACACGACGTCGAACGGCCCCCGCATGGGGAACGGCGGCGTGGCCAGGTTCAGCCGGGCAAACGTGATCATGTTTCGCACCTCCGGCACCACACTGTAGGTTTCCGGCCCGCCGTTCGCGTCGGCACTGTGCTGGCGCTGGAAATACTTGTTCACCACCGGCCGCGGCACCTTTTCCAGGTCGCGGGCAGTGTAGACCGCGGCGCGGGCCCGACCCAGAACCCGCGTCGAGATGTCCGTGGCCAGGATGCGTGCGTCAGTACCGTTGTGCAGCGCGTCGCGCACGGTGAACGCAATCGTGTAGGGTTCCTCGCCGGTCGACGCGGCCGCGCACCAGATGCGGAAGGTTGTCTGCCCAGCCTGCTCCCACTTCCGCAGCAGCTCTGTCAGCACCTCAAAGTGCCGTGCCTCGCGGTAGAACGAGGTCACATTCGTGGAAATGACATCCAGCAGGTGCACGGTCTCGTCGCCGTTCGCGTCCGCCTCGACCAGCCGGAAGTAGTCGGCAAAGTCCTTCATCCCCAGTTGGCGCATCCGTTTGCCGACACGCGCCTGGACCAGCGCCTCCTTCTTCTCGGTCAGTACGATCCCGCACCTGGCGTAGACCAGTTGTGCAAACCGGTTGAACGTCCGCGGGTCCAACACGCATTCCTGGTCCTGCGCTGCCGCCATGTGGCTCCTCTACTTGCCCTGCCAGGGCTCGCACTGCCAGCCGGCTAGGTCCCTATTCCAGGCCGGCACCAACTGCAATTGGGAGGGTGTCGGGGCTCCCGCCCGTGACGAACCCGCCGCGATGGGGCTTGTTCAGATGCCAAGCGCCAGGATGTCTCGGACCCCGACACTCGTCTCTCGGTTGCTTTTACCTGCACCGGGTCGGGCGAACCGACATGTTCACCGCTGGCCCAGTGTCTTTGAGCCGGACATTGGGTGCGGTTCAATCCGTCCATTTTGGGGCTGCCAAAACCGGCGCAGCTCGGGCGCGAAATGTTCGCGTCCTCAAACCTCAAACACATCCAAATTCCAAATATGTGCTACGCAGAAGCCATGCCAGAAACAGCCCCCCCTTCACACCCACCGCGACCGCACCCACGGTCGGACGGACGCCCTCGCCCGTCCCTCACGTTTGGACACGTGAACCGAAGAATACCGAACAACAAGGATAGCGCCAGGCCCGGAAAGCCGTCGCGGCCTATCCGCTCAACTCCAAGGCTGCCATGCTCTCCATGGTCAATCTCTTCCCCACGGCCGTCGGACCTCGGCGAGAACTCCGTCCGAAGACTGAGTGCCGCGAACAGCACGATCCGTGCCACTTCCAGGCCCCGCGCCAGAACTGAACCGCACCCGTGACAGCGCGCCGGGGAACCGGACTGGGCGCAGAGGCGGGACATGACACAAACGTCAGGGCACCGTGACAAGAATGTCAGGTGGCGACGGACATGGCACCCGTGCCGGTGTTCAACGTGTCCCATACGGTGAGGTCCGGCGTCCGCGAGACGTGCGGAACGCCGGTGCATGGCCTTCCGACCGAACCGCGAGAGGTCACGCGCGGTTCTGCAGAATCCACGGCCACCGCTTGCCCTTCGACAGGTCCAAGGCCGTCGGTTCCCGCGCTCGGCAAGGACAGAACTTCTCCTTTCATTCCCGTGAAACTGGGGTTGCCCAGAGCCCGCGAGGACGCGGGCGCTCCAGGGTCTGGCACGGGGTCTGACTTTGGGGCGCCGGCGTCCTCGCGGACTCTGGGAGCGTCCTTGTCAGTTTCACCTTGGGATCACCGGGCGACTGCCGCCCGGGAGCGCTGACGCAGCACCTGAGGTAGGGACCCTCGGTTTGCCGATACCATTGGGCAGCGGTAAAGTGCATCTGTCGCTTGCTTGCTTGTGCGTGCACGAAGACGTCCGATCCCCCCGACAGACGGAGGTATCCCATGCAGTTCCTGACAAGTCATGAACGGACGCAGTGGGAGCGGCTCGGCGGTCGAGTCCTGTCGAATGCGCTGCCGCCAGAGGGCGTTCCGGACGAAGTCCGACCCGCTCTTGTTCCGGCGTTCCACTTCTATGCCGGGATACCCCTACGCCGGGATTCGGCTGGCTGCCGATCAGCAAAACGATCGCGCCCGGCAATGGTTCGCTTCGGGCGTGCTCATCGAGCGCGAGGCGCTCGGCCGTGGAAACTCGTGCGTGGGCGACTTCACGCTGTACGCCGACTCGTTCTCCGACGGGTTCATGCTGCACTGCGCCCGCTGACCCATGACCTCAGCGTTCCAACGTGCGGTTGCACTCCGCAATCCCGACGGTCTATTATTGAACCATACGTAGCGATTCAGGACGCCAAGGGTCAGCGCGGGACTAGGTCCGCATTTTCCCGGCAGATCCGGCGTCAGATTCCGCCGAAGCGACCGACGCCTCTTGGCCGGTCTGCAGATCAGGGGAGTTCTGGGCGCGATGAAAAAAAACAGCAAGCCTGCGCGAAAGACCGGAACCGCAACCGGCCCCCGTCGCTCTTCTAGCCGTGTGGCCGCGGCCGCTCTGACCTGTCCGGCCGCGCCGATCGCGGTTTCGTGTGACGACGTGCGCACCGCTCACAGCGTCGCGGCCATTCGCAGGGCGATCCTCGATCACCTCAGTTACATGCAGGCACGCTTCCCCGCCGTAGCGACGCGGAACGACTACTACCTGGCCCTGGCCTACACGGTGCGCGACCGACTCCTGCACCACTGGCTGCACACCGCCGAGACGTACCGGCAGAAGGCCAGCCGCACCGTCTGTTACATGTCGGCCGAGTTCCTGCTGGGGCCGCACTTGGGCAACAACCTGATCAACCTCGGCATCTGCGACCCGGTCCGAACCGCCGTTTCCGAGTTGGGACTCGACCTCGAATACCTGCTCGACCAGGAGGAGGAGCCGGGGCTGGGCAACGGCGGGCTCGGCCGGCTCGCCGCCTGTTTCATGGACTCGCTGGCCACGCTGCAGATTCCCGCTATCGGCTACGGTATTCGCTACGAGTTCGGCATTTTCGACCAAGTCATTCGCGACGGCTGGCAGGTCGAGTTGACGGACAAGTGGCTGCGGCTCGGCAACCCGTGGGAGATCGCCCGGCCGGAACTCGCCTTCGAGGTCAAGTTCGGCGGCCGCACCGAGGCCATTAAGGACGCGAGCGGGCACTACCGCGTGAACTGGGTCCCGGCGCACGTGGTGCGCGGCGTGGCGTACGACACGCCGATCGCCGGGTACCGCGTCAACTCGGCGAACCTTCTGCGCCTGTGGAAGTCCGAGGCGTGCGAGTCGTTCGACTTCGGCGCCTTCAACGCCGGCGACTACTACCGCGCCGTGGAAGACAAGATGTTCTCGGAAAACATCACCAAGGTCCTCTATCCGAACGATGAAGCGCTCGGGGGCAAGCAACTCCGGCTGCAGCAGCAATACTTCTTCGTCTCCTGTTCGCTCCAGGACATGGTCCGCATTTACCGTCAGACGCGACCTGACCTGCGCGATTTCCACCGCAAGTATGCCGTGCAGCTCAACGACACGCACCCGTCCATTGCGGTGGCCGAACTCATGCGCCTGCTCGTCGATGAGTACCACATGGACTGGGATCCGGCCTGGGACATCACGCGCCAGACGTTCGGCTACACCAACCACACGCTGATGCCGGAAGCGCTCGAAAAGTGGTCCGTGCGGCTGCTTGGCAGCCTGCTGCCGCGTCACCTGGAGATCATCTACGAGATCAACCGTCGCTTTCTCGACGAAGTCCGCTTGCGGTACCCCGGCGACGAAGCGCGCGCCCAGCGCCTGTCGCTCATCGATGAAGCCGGCGAACGCTACGTGCGCATGGCGCACCTCGCCTGCGTCGGCAGCCATGCCATCAACGGGGTCGCGGCGCTGCACTCCAAACTGCTGAAGCAGGACGTGCTGCGCGACTTCTTCGAGATGTGGCCGGAGAAGTTCAGCAACAAGACCAACGGCGTCACGCCACGCCGCTTCATGGTGCTGATCAACCCGCGGTTGACCGGTCTGATCACCGGGGCCATCGGTGACACCTGGGTGAAGGCCATGGACGAACTGCGTGGGTTGGAGAAGCACGTCGGCGACGCGTCCTTCCGCGCTGAGTGGCGGCGTGTCAAGCAGGCGAACAAGCAGGGCCTGGCCCGTTTCATCCAGGCGCGCACCGGGATCGAGGTCAACCCGGATTCCGTGTTCGACATTCAAGCGAAGCGCATTCACGAATACAAGCGTCAGCACCTGAACGTGTTGCACATCATCTCGCTGTACAACCGGTTACGGCATAACCCGGACCTGGACATCGTGCCGCGCACCTTCCTCTTCGGCGGCAAAGCGGCGCCCGGTTATCGCACCGCCAAGCTCATGATCAAGCTCGTCTGTTCCGTCGCCGACGCGGTCCACCGCGACCCGGCCGTGCGCGACCGGATCAAGGTCGTGTTCCTCCCTGACTACAACGTCAAGAACTCGCAGCGTGTGTACGCGGCCGCGGACCTGTCCGAGCAGATCTCCACCGCCGGCAAGGAGGCCTCGGGCACCGGCAACATGAAGTTCTCGATGAACGGCGCACTGACCATTGGGACGCTGGACGGGGCCAACGTCGAGATTCGCGAGGAAGTCGGCGCGGAGAACTTCTTCCTGTTCGGGCTGCGTGCCGACGAGATTGTCGATCTCAAGGCGCGCGGCTACCATCCGCGTCAGTATTACAAGTCGAACCCCGCCCTGCGCGAGGTCTTGGACATGATCGGCAGCGGATTCTTCTCGCCCGATGCACCGCAGCTCTTCCGCCCTCTGGTCGATTCGCTGCTCAACCGCGACGAGTACATGCTGCTGGCCGACTATCAGTCCTACATCGACTGCCAGGACCGTGTCAGCCGGGTGTATCGCGATCAGGACGCCTGGACGCGCATGTCGATCCTGAATGTGGCACGGATCGGGAAGTTCTCCTCCGACCGCACCATCCTCGAGTACTGCCACGACATTTGGAGGGTGGAACCCGTACCGATCGAACTGCAATGAGAGGAAAGGCTGAAGGCGTTTAGGCTGTAGGGATTTAGGTCAGAGAAAAGTGTGACTGAACAAGACTGCCCCCACAACCCGTAACCCACGGTCCGCAACCTCCAGCCTAAGCCCATAAACACCTACAGCCGAACAGCCTACAGCCTGAGCTATGATCTATTTCAACCGTGTCAGCAAGTCATTCGGCACCCAGCAGGTACTGGCCGAAATCTCATTCACCGTCAACCCGGGTGAACGCATCGGCATTGTCGGGCCGAACGGAGCAGGCAAGACGACTCTGTTCGAGATGCTCGCCGGGCACATGTCCCCCGACGGCGGCAGCGTCGTGTGCCCGAACGACCTCGCCATCGGCTACGTGCGACAGCAACTCAACCCGCACCTGGAGCAGGCGACACTGCTCGATTACACCGCCAATGCCGTGGCCGCGGTGCGGGAACTGCAGGACCACATCCACGCGCTGGAGGCGGACCTGCACAACCTGCCGGATGAGGAACGCCAGCGCGCCCTGAAGCGCCTGGGCGAGCTGCAGACCCGGTTCGAGCATTTGGGCGGGTACGACTTGCGGACGCGTGCGGAGTCCGCACTGAGCGCCCTGGGCTTTCCGGTCGCGGAGTTCGCACAGCCGTTCGCCCGGTTCAGCGGTGGCTGGCAGATGCGCGCCGAACTGGCCCGCACTCTGATCTCCGAGCCGGACCTGCTGCTGCTCGACGAGCCGACCAACTACCTCGACGTGCCGGCGGTCGAGTGGCTGCGCGACTCTCTGCGCGACTTCCGTGGCACGCTGCTGCTGATCTCGCACGACCGCTACCTGCTGAACTCGCTGACCAACGTCACGGTCGAGGTCGCCGCCGCACGCACGAGCCGCTACCCCGGCAACTACGCCTACTATGTCCGCGAACGCGAAGGCCGTACCGAGCAACTGCTCGCCGCCAAGAAGAATCAGGACCGGCGCCGCGAGAAACTCGAGCGGTTCGTCGAGCGGTTCAAGGCGAAGAACACCAAGTCGTCGCAGGCGCAGAGCCGGATGAAGATGCTCGAAAAACTCGAGGAGATCGACATTCCGGGCGTCATCGCCAAGCCGCCGCCGATCCGGCTCCCCGACCCGCCGCATTGCGGCACGGAAGTAGCCCGGATCGAGGACGGCGGCGTGACCTACGATGGTCAGCGCTGGGTGCTGCGGCGCGTAAGTCTGAGCATCCAGAAGGGCGAGAAACTCGCCGTGGTCGGGCTCAACGGCATGGGCAAGACCACGCTGTTGCGGGTACTCGCCGGGCGCCTGCCGTTGAATGAGGGCGCTCTGCGACTCGGCCACAAGGTCGCCGTCGGGTACCAGTCGCAGGACTTCACCGAAATCATGTCCCCGGACATGACCGTGTACGACACGGCACGCCGCGCAGCTGCCGAGCGCTCCGACGGCCAGGTCCGCGCCCTGCTCGGCGGCTTCGGGTTCTCCGGCGACTCGGTCGACAAGAAGATCGCGGTGCTCAGCGGCGGCGAGAAAGTACGGCTCGCCCTGGCCCGCATCCTGCTCACACCCTGCAATTTCCTGATCCTCGACGAGCCGACGACGCACCTCGACATCCACGCCCGCGAAGCGCTCGAGGAGGCGCTGCACGAGTACGCCGGCACCGTGTGCCTGGTGACGCACGACATCGACTTCGTCCGCCACGCCGCCGTCGGCATCCTGGCCATGACGCCGGAAGGGGTCAAACGCTACCACGGCAACTACGACTACTACCGCGAGAAGCTGGCGCGTGACAAGGCGGGCAAGGCCGACACCGACGCGGAGGAACAGGGAACCCCCACCAAGGCCCAGGAGCGCAAGGAACAGAAGCGCCGCCAGGCCGCGCAACGCCAGGAACTGTACCAGCGGCGCAAGCCGCTCGAGGAGCGCGTCAGTGCGGCCGAAAAGCGCCTGGCCAAGATCGAGAAGGAGCAGGAAGAACTCACGGCCGACCTGAGTGCCGACAACCAGGCGAAGAACTATGCCGACCTGAACCGGCGCCTGTCCACGAATCAGGCCGAAATCGCGCATCTCACAACCGAGTGGGAAGAAGCCGCGCTGGCGCTCGAGGCGCTCATCGAGGAGTCAGAGGAATAGCCGCCTGGGTGGGTGGGGGCGGTTCAATGCTACCAAGTCACATTTCAGAATCGGGGACGGGCAAAGGCAGGCGCTTCCGTCCGCGCCCGTGTTCCTGCCCAGGCCTCCCACCTTCACTCGCACGCCGCGCCGTAAGATCACACCGGCCGTTACATCCCGAGAACCTTCGTCGCATTGACTCTCTCCCCCATGCCTTCTCCTGCCTCGCTGGCAACGCGCGCGCTCACACCAGGCCGAGTCGCGCCAGGGTTTCGGGGGGTGCGCCCACCTCGGCGATGGCCGCACGTAGCCGGTCCCTCATGCTGGCCGCGACGTCGGGGAAACGTTCGAGGACGCTCTCCGGTGTGAGCGTGAACGGCTCGCGACGCCACAGGTAGCTGGGGCAGCAAGGCTTGCCGGCAGGAACACGCCACTGCGGAATGTCCACGCCCGGGATGAACTTGCCGCTGGTCATGTCCGGCGTCACGCGCGTCGGCGTGGTCGAGTACCAGTACGCGGTTTCGGTGCCGGTCGAGCCCTGCGCCAGGGTCCACTCTGGAGTGGTCAGCGTCGCGCCCGTTCCGAACGTGCCGGTCAGGACCCAGTCCCGGTGCTGTGCCGTCTCGCCGCGCAGCAGCGGCATCAGGCTGCGGCCGTGCGGACTGCCTTTCGCCGCACCGCCGAGAAGTTCCTGGGCGGTGGCGTGCACGTCCACGGCCCAGGTCAGCGCGTTGACGCGCCGGCCCTTGCCGGGGTACTGCGGGTGCCAGACCATCAGGGGAGTGTGCGCGTGCGTTTCCGGATGCGGGTACTGCTTGCCCCAGGGGTGCGGGAACCGCTGCCGGTCATAGCACAGGTCGTGGCCGTGGTCCGTGGTGACGATTACCGCGGTGCTGTCCCAGAGTCCATGTCGGTCCATGGCATCGAAGAACCGTCCCAGCCACTGATCGACCATGGTCAGCTTGCCGAAGTACTGGGCCCGGATCCAGGCGATCTCCTCATCGTTCGCCTCGTTCAGGAACCGCTGACAATCGGCCAGGTTCTGGTAGGGCGGCCAGCAGTTGAACCGCTCCGGCATCCGCCCCGAGGTGTACATCGAACGGTACGGCTCCGGCACGAAGTGTGGCTCGTGCGGGTCGACCCCTTCGAGCCACAGGAAGAACGACTCGTGCGCGTGGTTGCCGTCCAGCCACGACGCGGCGTTGGACATCGTCTGCGCACAGGAAAACGCCGATTCGTCCGTCCAGTCACGGACGTTCGCGAAGTAGCTGGTGCCCTGGCCCTGGAAGTTCCGCGATCTGCCGGTGCGGTAGCGGTTGATCGCCGCGGCCCAATCGGGAAGCTCCGTCTCGGCGACCGGCGCGGTACAGCTCATGTCCAGCTCGTGGCCGCGCACGAAATCGACGCCGTCGAACGGCTCGAAGTAGCCGTGCGCACCGTGCTCCCAGTAGTGGTAGTGGTCGGTGATCATCTGCGTCGTGCAGCCCTGCGCCTTGGCGTCGCGCGCCAGGTGCCCGTCCCACGGCTCCACGTGTCCCCAGCCGCGCCAGAGGAACTCGCAGCGGCCGGTGAACAACTCGCGCCGTGCCGGCATGCAGGGCAAGGACCCGGCGTAGTGGTTGTCGAACACCACGGCTCTCTCGCCGAACCGCCGCAGGTTGGGAGTGCACACGACCGTCTCGCCGTAGGCCTCCAGGCAGTGCCGGTTCAGACTGTCGAGCAGGATCACGACGGTGTTCATGCGGGTTCTCCTGTCACTCCAATCGCCGTTCGTCATTTCTCTGTCGCGTCGCACCTGATCCCGCCGCCGCGCGACTCACTTGCCCGGGCGCGCGCCGACGTCGCGAGGGAGGGGGATCTTGTTGGCAGATTACACCCGGCGTCGCGAATATCAAAGGGAACGGGTAACGCGTCAGCGCCCCTGGGCGGCAGACCGCCCGCTCATGTGAAACGGTTACTTCGGTGTTTGCGCCTGAGTCCCGGCTTCAGCCGGAAGCCGGCCACGCGCTTCAGCCAGTGGCGCACGGCGCGGCCGAACACGCATGTGCCGACACGTTGAGAAAGGTGCTGCAACGCGAAAATCCTCGAGCTGTGCAAGCAGAGTGAGGTCGGGTAGGTCGCGGTGCCAGCCCAGACGGCCTCCCCTGACTGACCGTACCGCGGGCGGCCCTCCGCCCGCCATCCGAACCTTGCGCTACGTGTGTGCCGTGAAGGCATCCTGCCCGGCGCGGCGGCACGTGTACGGAAAGCAACACCGTGCGCCCGCTCGCTGAAGCGTCGCTGCCACTTCCGCCTGAAGGCGGGACTCAGGCGAAAAAGCCGCAGTCATAGCCCAGTATGACCGGGCGGTCTGCCACCCGGGCGCCGCTCCCATGTTACTCGCGGGCTGCGGTAGAGTGGCCGGAACGGCTCGCTCCGGCACCCGCGGGAGCGAGCCGCTCCCGCCACGTTGGCCATCTACCGCCCAACCGTCCACCCGCGACTCCCATGTTACTCGCGTGTCACTCCGCGCCGCCGCCCGGCTCGTCTGATCGGCCGGTCCGCCGGCCGGGGGGCGCTGACGCATTACTGGCGGTGCGGCGCCCGGCTGGCGACGATTCTGTCAGGGCAGTAGATTTACACACAGTGGGCGAGTCGGTATCGGGGAGATTGCTCCAGGTTTCGTCTCCGTGGGTGACCGAGAGTCAATGGTCTGGGAGGGTTATGCAGATGAAGATGCGTTTGGGGTTGGCCATTGCGTTTACCGGATTGCTCTGTGGTGTGGCGCTGCGCAGCGTCGCCGCGGACCGCTGGGGGGAACTGGGCGACCTGACGCGGAAGCTCGACGCCATCGCACCAACCCCCATGGGCGACGGTCACCTCGGTGAGGTGGCATCCGGCAAATGCGTGCAACTGCGCTTCCCCGTGCCGGCCGATGAGGCGGTGGGGTACTGGTTGAACCTGAGTTGTGTCGTCGGCTATTCGGGCAAGGGCACGCGCTACCAGTTGCTCCTGCGCCGCGACAAAGAGGACGGCCCGGTCATCCACGAGGGCCCGGTCGTCGTGCAGGGGGACGAGTGGAACGCGGCCAACCTGGTGCCGATCGAGATCACCGCGAGCCTGACGGCAGCGGACCGCGAGCGCGGGTACATCGACATCTTTGTGACCGGCCAGGTCGAGGGTGACGGCTGGACCGTGTACCGCCACAACGCGGGGCGTCCGATCAGGGCGTCGGCTGCAGTCCTGACCGCCGAGGTGCGGCAGCAGATGGCGACGGCCGCGGCGCTGTGCGAGCGCGGCGTTTCGGTGATCCCGGTCCCGCAGCAGATCACGTTGACGGGCAGCGACTCGTTCCGCGTGGCCGCAGGTTCGCGCATTCTGTGTCCGGGGCAGGCGCCCGACAGCCTGAAGTGGGCCGCGGAGGAACTGCAGGCCATGGTTCGCGAGCGCACCGGGCTCGAACTGGCCATTGCCGTGGTGGCGGCAGGCGATGTCCGCAACGGCGACATCGTGCTGGGCACCGTGAAGGATCGGGCGCTGATCTCGGACCGCATCGGTGCGGACCCGGCCGGCCCTGAAGCGTACCGGCTGCGGATCGTCGCGGACCGGGCCGAGGTGCTGGGCGGCGCCGGGCCGGGCTGTTTCTACGGCGCCATGACGCTCGGGCAGATGCTCAGGACGGACGGGGCCGGCGCGGCCGCGCCGTGCGGCGAGGTCAACGATGCGCCGAGCTTCCCGTACCGCATCATCCAGTACGACATTGCCCGTGGCCAGACGGTGAACGTCGAGTACGTGAAGCGCCTGATTCGCGAACTGGCGCGCTGCAAGATCAACGCGCTGCTGTTCTACATGGAAGACGATTTCCGGTTCCGCAAGTACCCGTTCCTCGGCCGCGAAGGAACGTTTACGCACGAGAAGGCGAATGAGCTTGCGGAGTTCGCACGGCGCTACCACATGCAGCTCATCCCGCAGTTCGAGTCGCTCGGCCACGCGGGCGCAGTACTCGGTCACGACGAACTGAAGGGCCTGCGCGAAAAGGGCGGCGCATGGGTGTTCTGCACCTGCGAACCTGGCACGTGGGAGTTTCTCGACAGCGTGGTCGGCGAACTGGTCGAGGCGTTCCCGACCACCGAGTTCATCCACACGGGCGGGGACGAGTTCGAGATGGGGTTCGGGGTGTGCGAGAAATGCAAAGCCAAAGGCATCGGCCCGTTGTACGCCGAGCACATGAACCGGCTCAACCAGCTCGTCAAGAAGTACGGCAAGACCATGATGTTCTGGCCGTCGCACTCCGGCCCGACCCCGGCGTTGAGCAACATGACCATCCAGTACCAGGCGCTGCTCGAAAAAGACTGTATCCCGACCGAGTGGATCTATCACGGCCCAGCGACCTATCCCACCATTGAAGAGTACCAGAAGCTGGGGTTCAAGGACCTCTACTGCAGCCCGGCGGTCGAGAGCTACTCACGGCTCTGGCCGGACCACACCACGACCGTCCGCGGCATCAGCGGGTTCTACCGTGCCGGCGCGGAGCGCAAGTGCGGCGGCGCCTACTGCACCACGTGGGAGTTCATGCACGGCGCGCTGATTGAGAACAGTATGTACGGTCTGCTCTACTCTGCGGAGTGCGCCTGGAACCCGCGCAGCACGCCGCGCACGGACTACGACCGGCGCTTTGCCGACCACTGGTGGGGCCTGACCGGCGGCGATGTCGTGGCGCGCATGCAGGACACGGTTTTCGATCCGGTCCCGCCCAGCGGCCCGGCGGCCGCCTGGCGCAGCACCTGGCTGCCGACCAAGATCCTGTGGACCGATCCGGCCAATGTCATGCGCGAGTGGATGCTGAAGCAGCCGGCCGTGGGGCAGAACGCGGGGACGCTGCAGCCGGCCATGGACGCCGCGCTAGAGCGTGCCAAGGCCTTGTCCGCCGCCGCGAAGCGCAACCAGCTCTCGTTCCGGTCCATGACGCTGGCTTTCCGCATGCTGGCCTGCGCGGACCGGAAGCTGACCACGTTCCGCGACGCCACGGCGCAGTACTCCGATGCGGTCGCCGCAGCACCCAAGGACGCGCCCGCGGCCGCCGCGAAGCTGCAGGCGATCGACGCGTCACTCCGCGACCTGGCCGGCGAGATGAAGGCGCTCGCGGCCGAGTACCAGTACTTCGTCGCGAACTGCGGCGCGTACAAGGGCGACGTCGAGCGGCTCGAAAAGCAGGCCGGACAGTTGACCGAACTGGCGGACAAACTTGCGGGGTTCGCAGGCAAGATGAAGAACGGCGAGGCTGTCCAGTTGCCGGCCGGCTCGACGCTCGGGTTCCCCGGCGGTGAACTCGTGAAACTGGGCGACTGGGCACCCGCGCAGATGAGCACGGACATGACGGAGATCCGGTTCGACGCGACGAAATTGCTGGCCGGGCCGTGCGCTTTCGACCTCGAGTGGGAGTACACCAAGGGCGCGCATGGGCTCAGCATCAAGGCGACGCGGCTGTCCTGCGACGGCACGGTGGTGTTCGAGGACGTTCACGACGGCTGGGCCGGAGGCGGCAGCCACAACCACGTCTACCGGCTCGAGCTAAAAGCGTACGACCCGAAAGCGAAGTACGAGATCACCGGCGAGGTCGCCTCCGCCGGTGGCACCGAATCAGCCGGGACCGTGTGGCTGATCCGGCAGACCCGGCCGTGAGGGCTGACCAGACGACGTGGCAACAGGCTTCGGCTTTTCGCGGTGGATCATCGCGGTGTGAAACTCTGGTGCCTCGGCCTGAGTCCCGCCCTTCAGGCGGAAGTGGAGGCGAGCTTGAGCGAGCCGATCCCCGGCCGCTCGCTGAAGCGTCGCTGCAACTTCCGCCTGAAGGGCGGGACTCAGGCGTGGGAGCGTGTCGGCAGTCACACCCCGCCGGGCAACTTGAAGGCTGGACACCAACGGCACGTGGCGTGGCAACGGCTTGGAGCGTAGCGGGTTTGCTGGGCCGTGGCCGCCAGTGGGACACGGCCCTTACGGAACAGTTCGCAAGACAAGGAGGAAGATGCCATGCTCAGATCCGCTTTGACAGCAGTCGCACTGATTCTCACCTCAGCCGTCTTCGGGGCGGAGCCCGGCCTGCTGTTCCGCGCCGGTTTCGATGGGACCGTGGATGCGTACAGCCTGTGCGGTGCCGGCGCGCCGGTGGAGGTCGCCGGTTCAGGCAAGCCCACCTTCGCCCCGGGCCGGTTCGGGCAGGCACTCGTGTGCGGGCCGGAGCAAGCCCTGATCCACTACCGGACCGAAGGCAACGTCATGCCGCCCTCGGGGACGCTTAGCCTCTGGTTCAAGCCGGTCAACTGGACCCCTGACGACGAAAACTTCCACGTTCTCTTCGAATCTGGGAGCCATGAGGCGGGGCCCCAGGGCGTCAACCGCGGCTGGCTGATCCTGTACAAGTACTACCAGAACGGATCGCTGCTTTTCCGGTACGCGGACGAGAAGGACCAGGTGGGGATGGCGACCGTGTCGGCCGGGAAATGGAAAGCCGACCAGTGGTACCACCTGGCCGCGATCTGGTCCGCCGAGGCACTGCGGATCTACGTGAACGGCGAACTGACCGCAACGGCGCCGCAGTCGCGCGTGGCGGGGACTCTGGGCGACACATTTTCTCTCGGCGACAACGGCTGGCACGTGCCGCACGCGGGCGCCCAGACCCTGCTCGATGAGGTGCGCGTCTACGCCTATCCGTTGGCGCCGGACAAGATCAGGGGCTTGGCCGGGGGCGCCACGATCCAAGTCAGTCGCGACCCGGTCGAGGACCGCTGGACGGTCGAAGTGGCCGTGCCCGACCAGTTCCCGGCCAAGCGGCTCGCCGTCCAAGTCGTTGCCGCGGCGGGCGGGCCGGCGCTCAAGAGTGCCGAGACCGAGATCGCCGCAGGGATCGGGACGGTCCAGTTCCCGGTGGACGACCTGAAGCCGGGCGACTACCGCCTGGCGGCGCGCGCCCTTGGCGACGACGGTACGGTCGTCTGCGAGGCGGAGACGGCCATGCGGAAGCTCGACCAGGAACGCATGACCCTTGAGAATGCGCAATTGCGAGTGACCTTCGACGGCGCGACGGCCGCCATTCTCGGGGTCGAGGCGCCGCAGTTCGGGTTCCGCGCCAGAGTGCCGTCGGCGCCCGTGCCGCTTTTCAGTCTCGACACAATCCGCTTCGCCGAGCACGCGCGGTTCTACGCGCCGGCCGATGTCAAGGCAGTCCCGGCCGACGCGGCCAGTCTGCAGAAAATCGGTGTGGTGCGCGACGGCGCGGTGCAGCGCCTCACGGCCGAGTACCTCTTTGCGTCAGGTGTTACCGCGACACTCACCGCCGACCTGCCCGACGACGCGCCGGTGCTGGGGCTGCGTCTGCGTGTCGAGAACCCGCGCACGCTGCGGCCCTCAGACGCGGTCCGCGTGCCACACCTGGCGTTCCCGACCGTGTCCGGATTGCGGATCGGGGACAAGGCCGAAGACGACGTGCTGGCGACCGGCCGGATCCAGGGCGAGTTGCTATCGACGCCGAGCACCGCACTGCCGGGCGAACGGACCGCCCAGTACCCGGGCCAGGCGTGTGTGCCGTGGCAGGACCTGTACGACGCCACAGGCGGCGTGTGCCTGATTCCGCTCTCAGATGGGCGTTGCCAGCTCGAAATCATCGGCGGCGCCGAGAACGGCCTCGTCACGCTTGGCAATCGCTGGTGGCCACTGCTCGAACCGGGCGAGACGTGGGACTCGCCCGTGATCGAACTGGGCGTGCACCAGGGCGCGTGGTACTGGGCCGCAGACCGGTTCCGCGACTGGGCGCTGAAGAACACGCCGCCGCGGCAACAGCCCGACTGGCTCGACGACTGCGACGGCTGGACGGGCTCGGGCGGTCCGAACTACAAGTTCACAGACCTGCCCAAGATGCTGGAAGCCGGGCAGTACTACGGCATCTCATACCTGCAGCTCTGGGCGGAGATGATCCTCGGCGGCGCGTACTACTGCTACTTCTTCCCGAATCCGGACCTGGGCACGGAAGCGGAACTCAAGGCGGCGATTGCCAAGGTTCATGAGATGGGCGGCCACATCGGGTTCTACAGCAACGCGATCTGCTTCGATGGCGCCATCGACCGCAATCAGGCGCTGCGCAAGAAGATGGACGAATTTGGCCTGAAGGAAGGCGAAGCGCCGGGCGAGATGCCGCGGTTGCCGCGCTTCTACGAGGAGGTGGCGCAGAACCTGTTCGTGGGCCCGAGCGGGATCCCCGGGCACGGCGGCGCCGAGGGGCACAGCGAGGGCGGGTACCTCGACGGCTACTGGGCCATGGACCCGGGCTCGCCGTGGTGGGGCGACTACCTGGCCGGCTGGATCAAGCGCTGGCACGACGCCTACGGCGCCGACATCTGGTACCTGGACAGCTTCCCGGTGCAGGGGTACGGACTTGGTCCGGCCTCCTACGGGCTGAGTCACCCGCACCCGCAGGGGTTGAGCGAGGGGCAGATCTCGTTGCTGAAGCGGATCCGGCAGGACTTCGACGGGCCCATCCTCTACGAGGGCGTCGCCTGCGCCGCACTGATGCCGTACACCGACTGGTGCCTCGGGACCGAGCTCTCGTTCGGCGGCGGCGTCAACTCACACCCGGAAATCTTCTGTTACAGCTTCAGCGACGTCTACCCGGTGTTCTCGGGCACCTGCAACACGTGGAAGGGCATCGGCAAGATCTGGAAAGACCTGGGCGAGAAGGCGCGCTACGAGGATGCGCTCAACCTGGTGTTCCTCGTCGGCGAGCGCTTCGATGTTCTCAACCTGTATGCGGTGGACCGGGAATCGCCGCTCGGCAAGCATGCGAAGGGCCTGCTGGACCTGAGGCGCAAGGTGCGGGACATCGTCTACAAGGGCAGATTCATGGACCAGCGCGGACTCTCAGGCATGCCCGAGACGGTGGAGGCGCGGGTGTCAGTGCGGCAGGACCCGCCCGGCGCCGTGGTGGCGATCGTCGATCGCCGCCCGACGCGCACCGCCTGGGAACTGACCATCGACCCCAAGGCACTGCCGTGGCCCGGCGGCCTCGGCACCGCGCGCGTGCTCTGGCTCGGCGGCACCGAACAGCCCGGCCCGGCCTTGCCGCAGGACGGGCCGCTGAAGATCAAGATCGACGGTCCGGACAACATCTGTGCCGTGCGGATTGACAAGGGCAAGTGAGGCTGGGTCCAACCCGTGACCGTCAGTTCGAGGGCATGCAGGGGGCATCCGGACTCGCTCCAAGGAAACCCTTATAGAGAAAAGACGGCGACCTGTGCGGGTAAGTCCGCCCCGGCGGAGAAGGGGCATGCCACGGTTGGGGTGCGATCGAGTGCGCGGTGGCTCGGGGCGTCCCGCGCCGAAGCGGGGTACGCCGGCCGGCTCTGTCCGGCGAAGCTGCTCGCGCGAAGACGGATCCCCGGCCGAGGGCCTCGGTCCGGGACGGACCCGAGCACCCTGCCGCGGTCCCGGAGATCCCGCGCCACTGCCCGCCGCGGCGGACAACCGCGAACGGGCGCATCGTGGCGCCCATTGCACCGCCTTCTCCCGTAGCGGCGCGAAATGGGCGTGGCTGTCGGCGGCGCTCGCAACCTGTCTGTGCCTTGCTGTTCTGTGGTGTCTCCGGAAGCGCGTGAAGATCAAGGGGCAGAATCGCGGGGTCACCCAGTAGACTCATACCAGTCGTGCGCTTCGTCGACTTCCCGCCGGGCATTGGCGTCGAAGCGGGGTCCGACGGGGCTCTCCGTGGCGGCGGTGGCGCGTATTGTCCAAGGGCGACACGGATTGCCTGCCCGGTGAGGCATTTTCGGTGTGGTCATCGCCCTTGGCAGGCCCGGCGGAACCGTGGCATATCGTCGCCGTCAGTAACCGCATATGGAGTGCGGCGGCAGAGTCCGGCCCAGGGGGCGGAACGGCGACGCCGCTTTGGCTGAGGCGTGTTGCCCGGGCAGAGCGCTCCAGCCGACGCGGTCGTCGGGGCTCACTTCACCGTCTCGGCGAGTTCCATGTCGGTACGCAGGAGGCGGTTGACAACCGAGGAAAGATCGGTCTTGCGCTTTCGCGCAATGCCCTCAACGAAACGGAGTACTTCATCATCCAGGTACACTGGAAGATTGAGCTTGGCGCGCGGGCGGTAGAACTTGCCGCGTTCCGCCTTGGAGAAGTCGTATTGTTTCTTCATACGCGTCGTCCCGAATACTGCGCCGTCTCTGGCGTGGTGGCTTTCCGGCTGGAGAAGATCCGGACCCGGACCGTGTCGTCCGATTCTTCGCGGAACGTGTGACACACGACGAGCAACCTTCCCGTTGCCGAGATACCCAGCGTCACCCAACGCTCTTCCTGTCCGCTGTGTTCGTCATCGTAGAGGGTCAGCATTCCGGGGTCACTGAATACCGTTGCCGCTTCCTCAAAACTCACCCCGTGCTTGGTCCTGTTTGTCCGAGCCTTGCCAGTATCCCACTCGAAATCATACTGCATCCGAGTCATCCCCGGCCGTTCACCACACGTTTCTCAACCGGGAAGATAGCACCCGGCAGCGACCCGTGCCAGTCCGGGAACCGCACGCCGGGGGGGGGCGGCCTGAGGACAGGCCGCCCCTACTTGGTGTGCGCGGGGGCGTGGCCTTCCGAGACGCGGTGCCAGATCTTGAAACAGCCCTGGCCCCGGACACCCGGGAATTGCCTTTCTCGACGGGCGCCCGTAGATTACCGATCAGGAGCTCTGTGATGACGAAGGCGCAATTACTGGCACAGGTGAAGACGACGGTCCGGAAGATCGAACCGGACGCCGATGTCCTGCTTTTCGGCTCGCACGCGCGTGGTCGTGCCACCCCGGCCTCCGACTGGGATTTCCTCATCCTCATCAACGGCCCGGTGGATGCTGCACGCACGGCCCGGCTCCGTCGCCAGCTCTACAAGGTCGAGTGGGACTCGGGGGAGGTGTTGTGCTCGATCGTCCGCAACCGGCGGCAGTGGCACTCCCGCCGCATGCGCGCCACGCCCCTGTATCGGAACGTTGTCCGCGAGGGGATCGCGCTATGAACGTTGCGTCCGGGGACTTGGTGAAGTACCGGCTGGCTTAGGCACGTGAAACACTGCAGGATGCGCGGTTGCTCGCTCGCGGCAAGCGCTGGAAATCCTGTGTGAACCGCCTGTACTACGCCTGCTTCTACGCCGTGCTCGCGTTGCTCGAACGCCACGGTATGGCCTCAACCAAACACACCGGCGCGAGATCGCTGTTCAACCGGAACTTCGTCAAGACTGGGCTGATAAGCAGGGACCTGGCTGCCACCTACAACCACTTGTTCGACCAGCGGCACGAGAGTGACTACGTCGACTTCCTCACGGTGAACGCGGAGGATGTCCGGCCTCACCTCGCCAAGGCTGGCGAGTTCATCTCGACCGTCACGAAGCTTGCCGTCCCGCCGCGCCGGGCCTCCTGACCCGGTGCGATGGGGTGACGCGACCGAAGCAGGCCAGGCCGGGAGACCTGGCCTCCACCTTGGCAGGGCCACGCGGTTTCTCACCTTTCACTCCCATGTTACTCGCGGGCTGCTCTGCGCCGCCGCCCGGCTCGTCCGGGCGGGGCGAC
>MHBL01000012.1 GCA_001803235.1 Lentisphaerae bacterium RIFOXYA12_64_32 | reverse complement strand
GATCCGTCTCTGAAAGGGACGATCACGCGGACCGCCTCGTGCGCGTCACCGTGGCTCGGCATGCAGCACCCCTTCAGGGTGCAATCGGGTTCGGGCATGCCGGATCCCAGGGTTTGACAACCTTGGGCTGGACATGCGTGTCGCCCTTGGCGACAAGGCGAGGAGTCGGGGATCGGCCTGCAAGACCGAAGCCGCAGGTGATCCAGGACTTGCGCTCGTCGCTGTAGTGGCCGCGTTGCACGCGGCTCTTGGGCTTTTTGCAGTGGCCTCAAGCCAGCGCCGGCATTGCCCCAAATCCCGCTCCAGGGGCGGAATCAGACGCCCCCGGCAGTCCTCTGAGCTAAACCTCTGAGCGTTCGGGCCGATGATCTTTAATATGTGGTGACCACTCAGGTGTGGTCCGCGGGTTCTTGGTTTTCAGGCTTGACGGACAATGCCCAGGGAATGATGTCGTCGGACATTGCAGTGATACCGCGAGTAGGAGGCGCCAGCATGAGATTGCGAAACTTGCCTGCTTCAACCGTCTGCACGTCAGTCCCCGCCGTGTGCACCCCGCGCGCCGCCATCATCGTTGCACTGTTGATGGCGCTGCTGGGCGCTGCCGTGGCGCTGGCGGATGCCCCCGCCGCTCCAACGACGACCGCCGGCGCCTATGTCAACGCCGAGGAGGCGTCCGTCGGCGTCTCCATCACGGTCTACCTGGACGCGGACGCCGCGGCCGACGACTACATGGAACTGCTGCTGGACGGCACGGCGTTCCCTAACCCGCTGCTGCACGTGCTGACCACGGCGGAGGCCGATCCCCTGGTGCGCTACTACACGGTCACTGTGGAAGATGGACAGTGGGGCGACGACGGGGTTAAGGCGCTGACCGCGCAGCGCATCAGCAGCGCCGGCATCGTCGATGTGGCCAGCGCGCCGCTGAGCCTGACCGTGGACACGGCCGCGCCCCTGGCCGATGTCACCTACTTGCCCGACCGTGCGGTGAAAGACTCGGACTCCCTGGTCATCACCGTCACTTTCCGTGAAGACGTAATGGTCTCCCCCGTGCCCAAGATCGGCATCACCTACACCGGCGGCATCGCCTCTCTCGGTTCCACGGACATGACCCGGTCCACGGCACGCATTTACACCTACACGCTGAACGTCCCTGCCGGGAACGGCACCGGCACCGTAACGCTCTATCTGGGCACCGACGCGGCGGCCAACGTCGTGACCGCCACGCCTGCCAGCGGCGCCACGTTCGTGGTCGACAATACCCGGCCGACCGCCACACTCAGCTACGACATTGCGCACGCGGTGAAGAACGCCGATACGCTCAGGATCAGCGCCACGTTCAGCGAAACCATGGCCGCCTTGCCCTCGCCTCCGCCCCAGTTGCGAATCTCCTATACCGGCGGCATCGCCGCCCTGGACCTGACCGCGATGACGCCCACGGCGAACCCGAAGGTCTTCACCTATGATTTGAACGTCCCGGCTGGCAACGGGGCAGGCAGCGTCTCGCTCTACGTTGCGACGGACCTGGCCGGCAATGTCACTCAGCCGCTGCCGTCCAACAACACATTCACGGTGGACAACACCGCACCCGGCGCGACCCTGACCTATGCCGTCGTGAACGGTGCCGCCATCACCGACCACGCCAACGTCCACGTCAAGAGCGGCGACACGCTCGTGCTGACCGCCACATTCACGGAAGCGTTGGGCAACTCAGCCACCCCCAAGATCGCCATCGACTACGCCGGCGCCACGCCCGACCTGTCCGCGACCTTAATGACGAAAGTCTCCTCCACCGTCTTCTCGTACGCGCTGAGCGTCCCCGCCGGCGACGACACGGGAACCGTGGCCATTACACTGGCGTCCGATCCGGCAGGCAACGTCATGGCCAGTGGGGCCCCCGTTAACAAAGACTTCGAGGTCGACAATACTCTGGCCACCGCGCCAGACATGCCGACCTCCAGTGCGGGCGACACCATCAGCGACAGCGAGGAAGCGGCAGGCTTCAGCATGACCGTCACTGGATTCGCGGCGGCCGGCGCGGTAGCCGGAGACACGCTCGAACTGCTGCTCGACGGCAGCGCCTTCCCGACCGTCCTGACCCACACCCTGACCGGCCCCGAAATCATCGCCGACTCCTACGCCTTCACCATCGTCTCCGGCCAACTCGGGGCGGACGGCACCAAAGACATCACGGCCCTGATTGTTGACCTCGCCGGGAACGCCGGCCCGGAGAGCGTGGCCAAGACTCTGACCCTGAAGACGACGTGCCCAACCGTCAGCATCGGCTACAGCCCCGGAAACTGGGTCAAGGACGCCGATACACTGAGCATTACCGCCACCTTTTCCGAGGCCATGGCCGTTGCTCCCGTGCCGCAGATTTCCGTCACCTACAGCGGCGGCATTCTGGCGTTGCCCGCCCAGAACATGACGGCAACGGCAGACCCGGCCGTCTACACCTATGCGCTGAATGTCCCGGCCGGTAACGGAATCGCCTACGTCACCGTCGGCGACGGCACCGATACGTACGGCAATGCGGTGGTGACCACGCCCACCAGTGGCGGCTTGTTCACGGTGGACAACTCGCGGCCGTCCGCCGCTATCTCCTGCAACCTGAACCGATCGGTCAGGGACGCTGACACGTTGACCATTACCGCCACCTTCAGCGAAGCCATGCTTGACGCCCCGGCACCGCGCCTCAGCATCAGCTACACGGGTGGGATAGCCCCTCTCGGCGCGACCGCCATGACCAAGACCAGCGCCACCGTCTACTCCTATGCACTGGACGTCCCCGCCGGCAACGGTCTCGGCACCCTCTCGCTGGGCACCGGGACGGACAGCGCCGGCAATCTCGTTCTCGCCGCACCCACCAGCGGTAGCTCGTTTACTGTGGACAATACCGCTCCGAACGCACCCAGTGCCCCAATAGCCGCCGCCGGCCCGCTCATCAACAGCACCGAAAAGGCCGCCGGCATCGCCATGATCGTCCCCCTCGGGTCCAGCGGCGCCGGGACGGGAGACATCCTTGAATTGCTCCTGAACGGGGCAACCTTCCCCGCCGCGGTGGCCCGGACCCTGACCAGTGCCGACATCCTCGCCGGCGCATACGCGTTTACGGTCTCATCGTCACAGATCGGCGCGGATGGCGTCAAGCCTCTGACCGCCCGCATCACGGACAGTGCCGGCAATGTGGGGACCGCCAGCGCGGCTCTGAGCCTGACGGTGGACACGGTCGTACCCACGGCCGCCATCACCTACAGCCCGGCGTCCATGGTCAAGGCCGGGGTCGCCCTGACCATCACGGTCACCTTCAGCGAAAGCATGGCGTCCCTGCCCCTGCCCAAGCTTGCCGTAGCCTACACCGGCGGCATCACCTCTCTGCCCGCCCAGGACTTGGTCATGGGCTCCGACACCGTGGGAACGCTGTCCCTGACCGTGCCCAGTGGCAATGGGACCGCCACCTTGACCCTCTCGACAGGGACCGACCTGGCCGGCAACGCCCTGACGTCCGCGCCCACCAGCGGCAGGAACTTCACGGTCGACAGCACCGCACCCACCGTGACCATCACCAGCACGGTAAGCGCCGCCAAGCCGACCACCGCGTCCACCATCCCGGTTACGGTTACCTTCAGCGAGACGGTTACCGGCTTCGACGCTACGGACCTGACGGTGGCCAATGCGGCGGTCAGCGATTTCGCCGGGTCGGGCAAGATCTACACCTGCACTCTGACGCCCAACTCCCTGGACACCAGCGCCGCGGGCTACAACGTCACCGTCGATATCGCCGGCGGCGCAGCGACCGACACTGCCGGCAACCTCAGCACCGCGGCCACGACCTTCACCCGCACCTACGACACCCGCGCCCCCACCCTGTCCACCGTCACCATCGCACCGGATTACAGCACCTTGCCCAACACCAAGGCTGCACTGGGCGACACGGTCACTCTGACGTTCACCGCCAACGAGTCCCTAGGCTCCACCCCGGTGGTCACCATTGGCGGCACAAAAGTAACCGCCACCGCCGTCAGTTCCCCCGCCAACACCTGGACAGCCTCGCGGACCATTACCGCGCAACCGACCGACGGCCCGATCGCCTTCAGCATCACGGTCGTGGACGCCGCCGGAAACTCCTCCAACACCGCCGCGACCACCGATGGCTCCATGGTCGTGTTCGAAGGCGACACCAGTTCGCCGAGCGTCACCCTGGCCTCGACCACCAGCAGCGCCACCAACACCAACCCCATCCCGGTCACCGTCACCTTCTCTGAAGGCGTCTCCGGGTTCTCCACCGCGGACCTCGAAGTCACCAATGCCAGCGTCGGCAACTTCGTCGCCGTCTCTCTCTCTCAGTATACGTTCGACCTGACGCCGACCACCGAAGGCACCGTTACCACTTTCGTGAAGGCCAGTTCCGCACTGGACTTCGCCGGGAAGACCAACCGTGCGTCGACTCTGTTCTCCCGAACGTACGACAACACAGCGCCCGTCGCTTCCGTGACCCTCAAGACCGGCCAGGCCATGTACACGAGCAGCACGACCATCCGTTTCGTCGTGTCGTTCAGCGAACCGGTCAACGGTTTTGACAGCAACGGTCTGTCGCTGGTCGGCGACGCCGCCGCGTCCACCCTCACCGTCACCGCCAGGACCGGCGCCGGCATTGTCCCCAAAACGACCTACGACATCGCCGTGTCCGGCATGCAGCACGACGGCAGCGTCACCCTGGGTGTTATGGCGGAAGCCGCAACCGATGCGGTGGGACTCGCAAACGCGTCCTCCGATAGTTTGACCGTCCAGTACTGCCGGAGTTCCCAGGTCTTCACCTACGAGATGGACCTGCTGAAAGACAGCGCCGCCTTCTCCAATATCGCGTTCGGCGCCGACACCAGCGCCAACGACGCATTCAATGCCGCGGACGGCGACTACCAGGCGCCGCCCGGTTCCAGCCCTGACCCGTCCAACCCCGCGGTCCGAATCTACACTCTGCTCACAACGGGTGAGGAACTGATCCGCGACTACCGCGCCGCGTCTCTGGACATCACCTGGTGCCTGGCCGTGGAACTTCAGGCCGCCACCACAAGTGCCTGGGAACTCTCGTGGGACACGGCCAGCAACCTCTCCCCCAATACGGAAGCCACCCTGACCCCTGCCACCGCTGACTGGCAGGCTGCCTCGGGAGCCACGGCCACAGACATGCTCACCGACTCCTCGGTGGCCTTGTCCATCCCCTCTGGTTCCTCCGGGACCGTGACGTTGCGGTACCTTCTTCGCGTCCGCGTCGTGTCACCGGGGCAGGATTGCACCTTTGACCTGGAACAGGGCTGGAACCTTGTCGGGATGCCCGCCGAATTCGACGCCACCGAACAGGACAAGTTCCTGAACCATGCGTCGATCACAGCCATCTGGGGCTTCGAAGAATGGGGCTATGTCAATGTGAAATCACAGCACGGCCCGCTCACGGTCAAGCAAGGCTACTGGATGTATGCGGCCACCGCCCTGACGGTCACCCTCACCGGAACACCGGTCACGAACAACTCCATCACGCTGGCGGAAGGCTGGAACCTGGCAGCCCCGGTGGCCCCGTCCGCCAACCCCGTCGGCAGCGTAAACGATGTCGTCGCCGCTTGGGAATGGGCCGCGACGCTTGGCGCCTATGTGGTGCCGGGGGCCAACAGCCCTGGCGATACCGCGCCCTGCAAGCCTGGCACGGCCTACTGGGTCCGCGCCAGCGCGGCCAGCGTCAGCATCTGGTAAGTCTCCGCGCCTGTGGCCACTATTCCCGCCCGACGACACGAGTGCCGGCGGGCGTAAGTAACGACCTCCCATCTTACTCGCAAAGGGGATGTTCGCGTTGCAGCGCGTGTCCCGGCGCGTCGGCACGGACACGTTTGGAAGCGCCGGAGTAACAGATTGGGAAGGGACCGGGCGGTCGCCGCCCGATCATGTGCGGGCGTTACTCGCGTCCGTCCGGGACTTTCTGGCAGAGCGGCGGGACCGGCTCGGTCCCGC
>MHBL01000011.1 GCA_001803235.1 Lentisphaerae bacterium RIFOXYA12_64_32 | reverse complement strand
GAGCCGCTCCGACCACTTTAGGCGTCAGCCCAGGTCAAACTTCGACCTTATCTCCACCCGCAACTGACGCATTACACCGTGCAGGGCTGTTTCTTTTCCGGTTTTCAGGAGTTCGGCCAGTGGCTCGGACGGTCCCCGGCCGAAGGGAACTGCGGTCCGAGACGTCCCGCGCCACAGTGCGCTCGATGCCCCTAAAGGCGAAAAAGGAACAGCCCTGCCTACCGTGGCCCGCGGGGTGGCTTCACGTCAGGTCGGTGCGACTGGCAACCGGGCATGGCGCGGCCATATTGGCACGGTATCTCCGTGACAGAAAGGACGCGATCATGGCCACCAGCGCTTCTCAGCTTTCGGCTCCCGAGTACGATGTCATCCTGGCCCCGAATGTCCGGGCGCCGTTGCACGACGGCGTGAAGCTGGCGACCGACATTTACCTGCCCGCCCGCGGCTGCGACCGCGTGCCCGGCCGCTTCCCGGCACTCCTGATCCGGACGCCGTACAACAAGGAAGGCTCGCGCGGCGTGGGTGAGTTCTACGCCCGGCGCGGGTACGTGCTCGCCGCCCAGGACGTGCGCGGCCGCTACCAGTCCGAGGGCGAGTTCTACGGGTTCCGCGACGAGGGACCGGACGGCTACGACGCGGTCGAGTGGGTCGCGGCCCAATCCTGGTGCGACGGCAAAGTCGGCACGTTCGGCGCCTCCTACTGCGCCGCGGTGCAGAGCGCGCTGGCCAGCTTCAACCCACCGCACCTGGCCGCCATGATCGTGCAGTTCGGGCCGTCGAGCTATTTCCACAGTGCCATGCGCCAGAACGGTGCGCTCGAGATGCGGTTCCTGGTCTACGCGTTTTCCATGGCAGCATCGAGCAAGGAGGCGCTGGCCGACCCGGTGCTGCGGCAGGCCCTCGAGCACGCCAGCGCCCACGTCTGGGACTACCTCCACGCCGGGCCGATCCGCAAAGGCACGACACCGCTGCGCCTGGTCCCGTCCTACGAGCAGTGGGCCATCGATCTGCAGACGCACGTCACCTACGACGAGCACTGGAAACACGCCGGGTTCGGACCACGGCCGCACTACGACCGGCACGCCGACGTACCGACGCTCTACATCGGCGGCTGGTACGACACCTACACCCGGTCCACGGTCGAGAACTTCATCGCCCTGCGTGCGCGCCAGAAACGCCCGGTGCACCTGCTCATGGGCCCGTGGACGCACGGCGGCGCCGGCGTGCCGGAGGCGGGCGACCTGTCGTTCCTGCCCGACGGCGGGGCGCGCTGGGAGCCGGACATCCAGTTGCCGTGGTTCGACCAGTGGCTCAAGGGCCGCGACACCGGCCGGGCCGCGGCTGCGCCCGTGCGCTACTTCGTGATGGGCGCCGGCACCGAGCCGGTCGCGGCAGACACGGTCGTCCGCTGCGGCGGCGAGTGGCGCGAGGCCCAGGCCTGGCCGCCTGCGGGCACGACCTTGAAGCCGTTCTTCCTGCACCCGGACAGCACCCTGCGCACCACCGCACCCGCCGCGGGTGCGGACTCCGAAACCACCTTCCTCTTCGACCCGGCCAACCCGGTGCCCACCATCGGCGGCAACCTCTCGGCCATGCCGCTGCCGGCCGGCGGGTTCGACCAGCGCGGCGACCGCCGCTTCCCCGGCGGCGTCCTCGACCTGCCGCTCTCGGCCCGCGCCGACGTGCTCAGTTTCGTGACCGAGCCGCTCGAGGCGGACCTCGAGATCGTCGGCCCGGTGCGCGCCCAACTCTTCGTGTCCTCAACGGCGCCGGACACCGACTTCACCGCCAAGCTCATCGACGTGTGGCCGACGACGCGCGACCGCCCAACCGGCGCCGCCATCGGTATCACGGACAGCATCGGGCGCCTGCGCTTCCGCGACGGCTATGAAAGCGAGAAACTCGCCACGCCCGGTGAGATCTGCGAACTCAGTTTCGAGCTGTACCCGACCGCGTGCCGCTTCCGCAAGGGGCACCGCATCCGCGTCGACATCTCGAGCAGCAACTACCCGCGCTTCGACCTCAACCCGAACACCGGCGGCCCGCTCGGCCAGGACCTGCGCCGGCGCACCGCGGAGAACACCGTACACCACAGCGCCAAGCACCCGTCCTGCCTCGTGCTGTCGGTCGTGGGGTGACCCGCTAGGGCGGACAGACGCGAACACCCGGCCCAGGAAGGACGCGAAACCTGGAGCGCCGTCGTCTCGACGGCTGCCTTCCGCGGCGTGGCGGTACTCCGCGAGCCAGGCGGGCCCAAGGCCTCGGGTGGCATGCCTCCCGATCCCGTCGGCAGCTTGCCGGCGGGATGCGTGCGGTTGGCGGAGCACTACGCCCGCGAGGACGCTGGCGCTCCAGGGAAAAGGCCTAACCGAACCTGGCTTGACTATTCTCTCTATAGCTCTATGGTGTGCTTTATAGAGAACACCGGGAAAGGACCGAACCCATGAAGCCCTTTGATATTGCGCCGTTCGCACTGCCACATTGCGCCCCGAACGAGGTCCGCTTCGAACAGCCGCGCGACATCCGGCGCGTGGTGGTGCGGTTCGCGGAGTCCGCACCAGCGGACGTCGGCCTGTCGTACCTGCACAAGACCTGGCCGCAGACGCGGCACGAGTTCCCGCCGGGCATGGAGCGCACCAACCCGTGCCAGTTCGGCTGGCGCCCGGTTGATGACTGGTTCAACGCGGTGTGGCGCCAGGCGTCTGTCGAGATGCAGCGTGTGGACGAGCGGACCGTGGAGTTCACGTTCCAGGGACTGCATGGGGATTTTGCAGAGTACCCGGGGCGCGAGGCGTACAACGTCACGTTCCGGCGCACGCTCGGGGTCCGAGTCGACACGCCAACGGCGGCGGCCATTCAGGAGATCGAGGTGTACACCGAGTCCGCGCCGGCCAGGGTCACCCTGCGCGTTGAACTGGATGCCGGCCGCGTCACGCCGGGCACGCGCATCGCGTTCTCCGGCTACAACGTGCGGAACCTCTACCCCAAACCGCTCGACGGTGTCGCGGTGCAGCGGCGCAAGGTCCTGCTGGCAGTGCCTCCCGACAGTAGCGCGGGCGTCCAGCCTGCGCCCGACTCGAGCCGGCAGGATGCCGGCGCTATTCTGTCCGGCCCGCGCCGGTTCCTCCTCATCGTCGACGGCATGCAGCCGACGCACAAGTACAGTGACGACGACGGCCGGGTCACGTTCGAGCTGGACGATGAGACGTTCACGATCTCCCTGACTGCGTTGCACGAGCAAGGCCCGGTGTGGTTCGCCGAGCAGGGCGTGTTCATCACGGCCGCTGACGATCCGACCACGTTCGAGCAGTACCGGGCGCGGCTTCGCGGCGCGAAGACGGTTCGGCAACAAGTGCTGGAATCACACGAGCAGAGCCTTCCGGGTGCGTTCCACGGCCAACCGCGTCCGCACGCGGTCGCCTACACGCTGGGCTGCAAGCATGCCCGGCAGCGGTTCTGGCTCGAGCCGAACGGCGACATTGTCCTGAACAAACGCAACGTGACGTGGACGCCGGGCGCGGACTCAGAGCGGTTTGCGAACGAGGGCAACGGCCGGTTCTTCTTCGAACTCGGCGAGTGGATCCCGGCGGCGCGCTTCACCGACCCGCCGCCCGCATTCGCCTGGAACCTGCAGTTCAAGCACGGCAGCCTGGTGCGCGAGCACCGGCACATCGCCGTGCCTCTGGAGAAACCGATCACGGCCGGCGAACTGGCGGGTGACGACACCGTCGTGCTCCTGCTGCGTGTCCGCGTCCGGAACACCGGGGACACGCCCGCCATGGCGCGCGTACCTCTCGGCTATTCGGGTAACTCGAGCCGCTCGGTCAACCGGGTGCTTGCCGGGCACAGCGCGCAGGGCGGCCAGGACGGTTGCCAGGTGCCGCGGAGTCCGCGCGAACCGCTCAGCGTCAGCACAGACGGCCGCATCACCGGCACGTGGCACGAGCGCGCCGTGCTGCGCGCCACGTTCGAGTCGGACATGACGCCGGTTGGGTTGGCCGACGGGCTGGCGTTCGAGCGTGAACTCGGTCCAGGCCAGAGTGCCGAAGTGATCCTTAAGTTCCCGTTCATCACGTTGGATCGCACCGAGGAATTGCAGGCCTTGCGGAGTCTGCAGTTCGACGCATGCGACCGCCAGGCGCGTGAGTTCTGGACGGCGGAGGCGCGCAACGGCGCACGGGTCGTCACACCCAACGCGCACCTCAACGCGCTGCACGCCATGCATGCGGTGCACGTGAACGTGACCGACTACGCCATGCCCGGCAAGCCCCGGCTGATCAATACCTCGGTCGGCGCCAGCACGTACGGCAATTTCACCAACGAGTCATGCATGATCATCGACGAACTCGATCAGCGCGGGCTGCACGACGAAGCGCGGCGGCGCATCGAGCTGTGGCTCGAGTACCAGGGCACGGTCGGGCTCAAGGGCCGCTTCTCGGACATCGACGGTGTGTTCTACGGTGCGGGCGGGTTCGAGCAGGGCCAGAGTTACTGCCAGCACCACGGCTGGGTGCTGTGGATCATTGCGAACCACTACTTCGTCACCGGCGATGCGGTGTGGCTGCGCAGCGTCGCCGGACCGTTGCTCAAGGGCCTGGACTGGGTGTTCCGGCAACGTCGCCATACTATGGAGAAGCGCCCGGCCCATTCGCGCGGCTGGGAGCGCGGCTTCCTCCCTGCCGGCGGACTCGAGGATGTCGACGACTACTGGTACTGGCTCAGCACCAATGCGCTGACCTGGCGCGGCTGCGACGCGGCTGCGTCGGCCCTCGAGGCGATCGGTCACCCGGATGCGCCGCGTGTCCGCAAGGACGCCGACGCGTACCGCCAGGACTTGGTCCGCGGCTTCGAGACCATGCGCCGGCAGTCGCCGCTGGTGCGCCTCCGCGACGGGCGCTGGGTGCCGCACTACCCGTCCCGGCTCTACTGCCGTGGTCGCGATGTCGGCTGGATCCGTGAAACGCTCGAAGGCGCGGTGTATCTGCTCGTCTCCGGGCTGTTCGCGCCGGACACTCCGCAGGCCGGCTGGATCCTCGATGATTTCCAGGACAACATCTACATGAACCCGCCGTTCGGCTACGTCATCGACATGCCGGAGCGCACCTGGTTCGACCGCGGCGGCGTGTCGATCCAGCCGAACCTGCTCGCCGGGCTGATGCCGCACCTGGAGCGCGACGAGATCGAGGTCTACCTGTGGATGTTCTTCAACTGCTGGAGCGCCTGCTACCGCGAAGAGATTACGGCCATGGTCGAACACCCGTACCCCATGCTCGGCGTCTCGAACAGCGCGCACTACAAGACCTCCGACGAGGCGAACGCCGTCAAGTGGCTGCAGTACATGTTCGTGTACGCGCCCCGGGACGTGCTGCACATCGGCAAAGCCGTTCCGCGCGACTGGCTGCGCCCCGGTCGCGGCGCACGCGCGGACGGGCTCGCCACCCGGTTCGGCACCGTCCGTGTCGCCTACGCGCCGGCGCCGGACGGCACGGCGATCCAGGCCACGGTGAACCTGGGCCTGCGCTCGCAACCCGCCCGGACGCTCGTCCGCTTCCGCCACCCCACGCGCGCGCCGCTCAAGTCCGTGACCGTCAACGGTACGCCGCACGCCGTGTTCGACGCGGCATCCGGCGATGTGGATCTGACCGGACGGACGGGCGAGCTGGTGGTCCGGGCGGCGTACTGAGACACGAAACGTGCGGCCAACGAACTGACAGGCTCGTAGTTCCGCGTTCACGCGGTCCGGGCGACGCGTCGCGGGGGGGGGACGACCCAATGGTATTAACTTTCTCCCTTGGGTTTCTGCTTGCCAGTCTTGTTCCCTTCCCGGCGTGCTGCTGCGCGTCGTTTCTGCGCTCTGGTGTTGCCTTTGTTGCGCTTGCCTTTGTTGTACTTGCGCCCTCTGCGCGGGTAGCTCCTGCCGGGCTTGGCCATGATCCTGAAGGCGGCGATCTTTGTGAGTAGTCTCTGCCAGTACTCCGGAGCTGCGCGCTCTGGCTC
>MHBL01000010.1 GCA_001803235.1 Lentisphaerae bacterium RIFOXYA12_64_32 | reverse complement strand
TGGCCATCTACCGCCCAACCGTCCACCCGCGACTCCCATGTTACTCGCGTGTCACTCCGCGCCCCCGCCCGGACGAGCCGGGCGGCGGCGCGAACCGGCGCGAGTAACACCAACCTATGATCGGCCGGTCCGCCGGCCGGGGGGCGCTGACGCATTACCTGTCGCCGTGGTGGTGACCCTTGCCGGGGAGGCAACCACGTACTATACTCGGGGGCCGAGTGGTATTCTGCGGCAGGACGGTGGACGTCGAAGGGAAGCCCGCAACTCCGGAGGATCGGCGTAACCTAAATGAACACGGAACAGCTTTACCAGCAGCGTCTCAGCCGTTACGTGGCCGCCATGCGCAACGAGCGACCGGACCGGGTGCCGATCCGGCCGTTCGTCGCCGAGTTCACCGCTCGCTACGCCGGCTACTCCTGCCAGGACGTGGCCCACGACTACCAGAAGGCGTTCGATGCTGCCGTCAAGTGCGCGAAGGACTTCGACTGGGACGCCATCGTCCCGAACATGGTCTACGTCTGGACCGGGCTGGCCCAGGCCGCGGGGCTGCGTTACTACGGCATTCCCGGCATCGGCATCCCGCACACGACCGGGTTCAACTACATCGAACCGCCCGAGGACCAGGCGTTCATGCGCGAGGACGAGTATGACGCGCTGATTGCCGACCCGACCGCGTTCCTCTACGAGACCTGGCTGCCGCGCGTCTCGACCGAGGTCTGCCAGACCGGTGCGCCCGCCACGCGCCGCAACAACCTGGCGCTGGTCAAGAGCGCCATGGCCATGCTCTCGTATTTCTACGCCTTCGGCCCGCAGATCCAGCGGTTGCGCACCGAGTGCGGCGTGCCCTCGGCCATTGCCGGTATCTTCAAGGCGCCGCTGGATATCCTCGCCGACAAGCTGCGCGGCTACATCGGACTGACCATGGACATGCACACGCAGCCGGACAAGGTCCTGAAGGCGTGTGAGGCGCTCATGCCGCACCTGTGCAACGTCGGGTTGAGCACTGCGGACCCGGCCCGGCTGGTGCCGATCGGGTTCTGGATGCACCGCGCCTGTGTGCCGTTCATTACGCCGAAGCAGTTCGACTCGCACCACTGGCCGACGCTGAAACCGATCATCGAAGAGTTCTGGAAGCACGGCCACCAGACCCTTTTCTACGCCGAGGGCAAGTGGAAGCACCATTTCGGCGCCTTCCGCGAACTGCCCGACCGCAGCATTGTCTACCACTGCGATCAGGACGACATCTTCGAGGTGCACCGTGCGCTCCACGACAAGTTCGCGCTCAGCGGCGGCGTCCCGAACGTCCTGCTCAGCTTCGGCAAGCCGGACGCGGTCCGCGCCCACTGCAAGCGCATCCTCTCCGAGGTCGCGCCCCAGGGCGGTTACATCATGGACGCCGGCGCCATCATGCAGAACGACACCGACATCGCGAACCTGCGCGCCCTGACGGACACCACGCGTGAGTTCGGCGTCTACGCCACGCCCGCCTACGACCCGGCCGTGGTTCCGCCCGCTGAGCTGCCGGCCTCCATCGTCGCCCGCCAGAAGCTCGTCGGCATGTCGGCGCAGCCGCAGCCAGCGGTGCGCCCCGGCGTGTGCTATCCCTGGGAGAGCAAGGTCAAGGAACTGCCCGAGATCACCGGCGACCGCGACCTGGTGCGCCGGGTGTGGGAAGACATCGACGCGTTCGGCAACGTCTATATCTGGCAACTGCTGCTGAGCTTCTGACTGCAGTCGCGCGGGACGGTGGCGCGGGACCTCCGGGACCGCGGCAGGGTCCTCGGGGCCGTCCCGGCCCGAGGTCCTCGGCCGGAGATCCGTCTTCGCCCGAGCAGCTT
The DNA here is from genome assembly GCA_001803235.1 of Lentisphaerae bacterium RIFOXYA12_64_32. GTDB lineage: Bacteria > Verrucomicrobiota > Lentisphaeria > Oligosphaerales > YB12-FULL-65-16 > YB12-FULL-65-16. The sequence goes on along the minus strand of MHBL01000010.1, from coordinate 142 downwards.
CGCCGGACAGAGCCGGCCCGAGGACGTTCGTAATGCGTCAGCGCCCCCCGGCCGGCGGACCGGCCGATCATGTGTGGGCGTTACTCACTGTTTGTTCGGGTCGTTCTGGCAAAGTGGCGGGAGCGGCTCGCTCCCGCCACTT
>MHBL01000009.1 GCA_001803235.1 Lentisphaerae bacterium RIFOXYA12_64_32 | reverse complement strand
TCGCTCCCGCCACTTTGGGCAGCCACCCCCACCCCTCCACCCGCGACTGACGCATTACGGACGTTCCGACAGGGCTGTTTCAAGATCTGGCGCCGCGTCTCGGAAGGCCACACCTCCGCGCACACCTGGTAGGGGCGGCCTGTCCTCAGGCCGCCCCCCCCGGCGTGGGGACACGCCGGGGGTACTCGCTGCACGCGACGGTCACGAATCTTGAAACAGCCCTGACGTTCCGAGCCACTGGCTTGACATCTCCCCAAGCCGGGTGTAAAAGGTGTGAACTGTAGACGTGGCGGGAGAGGTCTGTCATACCAGGCACGCTGGTGGAACCGACCGGTCCGCAGGGGGCCGGGCAACAGGGAGAGAGCGAACCGTGAAACACCTTATCCGTGGTTTGACCGTGGCGTTGGGAGTCCTGGCGTGCGGTGCGGGGTTCGCCGGTCGCGAGAAACCGCTGTACGACTCGACCTTCTTCGAGCCCAGCGAGGAGGTCGTGACTTCGCACCTGCCCTGGCTGAAGCCGGCCGCGTTCGCGCCGCCGCGCGTGCTGTTCATCACGCACCGTAACGCGATGCGTGAAGTCGTCGAACTCGCGCAGCGTCTGGACATGCAATACAAGGTCTTCGCGTGCGAGAAGACGAACCAGTTCGGCGAAACCGGGATTGGCGTCGACTGTTCGTGGAAACTGATCCAGGGCAATTCCGCCGAGGAACTCACCGAGCGGTTGCGCAAAGATCTGGCCGCGGACTGGGACGTGATCGTCCTCGGCAACATCAACTGGAGCATCCTGCCGCTGGACTGCCGCTACGAGATCCTGAAGAAGGTGAAGGCCGGTACCGGGCTGGTCGGCGCCATCCCGAAGGACGGCCGGGACGTCTTCCTCGACAAGATCATGAGCAAGAGCGAGTTCTGCTGGAACTGGGCCGTCTGGTCCGGCGGCGTGAAGGACATTCCGGACTACTTCGGCATCGGTGTGTTCGACGGCGCGGTCGACTACACGACCGGCCACACCGGCACGGCATCGTTGCGCATTGTCGGCAAGGAAGTAAAGAAGGGCAGCAAGGAGTCGCCGCGCTCCGGGTATCATCCGGGCGCCATCAACCTGGAGCCCAACACCGAGTACCAGTTCTCCATGTGGACAAAGACGCAGGGTCTGGAGACGGGCGGCGCCGGTGTCAGCCTGCACCCGCAGCCCAAGGGCGTTCCGGTTCCGGCCAGTGCCGACTGGACCTATACCGAAACCCCCTTCACGACGAACGACAAGCAGCTCACGACGGGGGTTTACCTGCTCAACTACCAAGTTGGAACCGTTTGGTACGATGACGTGCGGCTGGTCAAGAGGGGCGATGACCGCAACCTGCTGCCGAATCCCAGCTTTGAATTTCCAGGTCCAGCGCCGGAGCAACTGGCCGACGGCCTGCCGTGGAAGTCGCTGCCCGCCTTCGCGAAGCAGCCGGACACGGCTGCGTTCCTGCGCTCGACGTTTGGGACGGCCAAGCTTGGCGCTGGCCGCATCGGCCTGGTCAACGTCGGCGTGCCACGCCACCAGATGCTGACGCCCGGTCCGGTCGGTCGCGTTCAGGACCAGGAACTGGACTACGACTACTACCTGGCCGCCGCGATCAAGCTGATTCTCTGGGCCGCAAAGCGCGAGCAGGCGGTCGCCGTGGCGTGCTCCGCCGGCCCTGCCATCGCAGCCGAGGCCACGACGCCCGCGAAGGTGGCGTTCCAGCTTCGGGCCGCCAAGCCAGAAGGCAAAGCCGCGATGGAACTCCAAGTCCGGAACCGCCGCAACCGTGTCTGGCATCTGGATGACCGCACTCTCGACGTGCCTCAGGGCGACACCGTTGCGGAGTTCGCACTGCCGAAGCTGCCGAACGGCTCGTACTTCGCCGACCTCTGGGTGCGTCGCGACGGCAAGGTGCTCGGCGTTGGCTCGGTCGGCATCGAGGTCACAGCCAAGACCCGCATCGCCAACCTGACGCTGGCGCAGCCGAGCTTCGGGTCTGGTGAGCCGCTCAAGGGCCAAGTCACGGTCGAGAACCCCTTGCCGGACCTCTCGGTGCGGCTGCGCGCCACCGACCTGCAAGGCCGCGTCGTGGCCCGCGGCAGCGCGCCGGTCGCGAACGGCACCGCGGACTTCACGGTCCCGACACTGCCGGCACTGACCTTGGTCGGCTGGCTCGAGGCCGAACTGGTGCAGGGCGCCGACACGCTCGATGTCCGTACACTCGACTACACGGTCGGCAACCGCTACCCGGATCCACTGGACATGCTCTTCGTCATGTGGGATGCGTACCCGAACGATTTCCTCGGGCCCATGATCGCCGCGGAACTCGGTCGCCAGGGCATCGACTCGTACTACGGCGGCAAGCACCAGCCCGGGTACGGTATTTACGCCAACCAGTGGTGGCTGCCGTACGCCACGCGCTTCACGGACAGCAAGACGGACTGGTATCAACTCAAGGCGACGCGCGAAGCGACCGACCTGGTGCGCGCGCCCTGCCTGACCGACCCGAAGTACCGCGAGGAAGTCCGCGCCGACTTGCTCAAGACTGCCGAGGGCGCCCGGAACTGCTCGACGGCGGAGTTCACACTCGGCGACGAGAACCTGTTCGTCTCCGGCCGCTTCGATCTGTGCATGTCCGAAACCTGTGTTGCCGATTTCCGCGTCTGGGCGCAGACGGAGTACGGCAGCATCGACGCCCTGAACGCCTCGTGGGGCAGCAGCTTCAAGGCGTGGGACGAGGTCAAGCCCGGGACGCTCGAAGACTGCCAGAAGACCGGCAATCTCGTCCCTTGGGTTGACCACCGCCTGCACATGGAAAGCGTCTGGGCCGGCATGCACGCGTTCAGTCGCGACGTCATCCGCTCGGTCGTGCCGCAGGCCCGTGTCGGCTACGAAGGCTCCGATTCGCACGTCTCCACCTGGCTGGCAGCGGACTTCTGGAAACTGGCGCATTCGATGAACCTGAACAACATCTACTACCGCGACTTCCTGTCCCTGGCGTGGAGCGATTTCGTCGAGCCTGGGACGTTGCTCGGCGCCGGATGGTTCGGCGGCTATGCGAACAACCGTAACGAGCCGTTCATGCGCTGCTTCCCGTGGCGCGCCCTGTTCAAAGGCTCGAACAGCCTCTGGGTCTGGGCCGGGTTCGGCCACGCCGGTTCGGTCATGTCCTTCGACACGTCCCTGTACCCATTTTTCAAGGCGGCCTGCGAGGAGGTGCGCGAGATCAAGTCCGGCCCTGCCAAGCTCCTCATCACATCGAAGCGCGAGCATGACGGCATTGCCCTGCTTTACTCGCCTTCCAGCGTGCACTTGGCCACGGCGACGCAGGGCTTCCCGGACATGGACAAGATACTGAACGCGACGGTGAAGGTGCTGCACGACATCGGTCTGGAGGCGCGTGTGCTCGCGTACGCGGAGCTTGCGGCAGGCAAGCTCCAGAACTCGGAGTTCAAGGTGCTCATTCTGCCGTGCAGCCAGGCGCTCGGACCCGATGAGGTTGTGAACATCCGGCGCTTCGTCGAAGCCGGCGGCTGCGTCATCGCCGACCTGCGGCCGGGCATCACCGACCGGCACGGCAAGCCGTACGCGAAGCCCGCCCTGGACGACCTGTTCGGCGTCACGCAGGCCGCGGCGTTCAAGAAGGAAATCGGCGCGTCTGACACGCTCGGGTTGAAGGGCATCGCCTGCGACGCATCGCTCACGGCGGCCGGCGGCCAGGCGGGCGCCACGTCAGGCAACGTCCCGTTGTTGATCGCCAACCGTTGCGGCCAGGGCCAGGCGCTGCTGCTGAACTTTGCCCTCGATGGATACTTGGCCGAGAGCAGCAAGGCCGGGGTCGAGTTCGCCGGCTGGGCTGAGGGCGAGCCGTACCGCAAACTGCTTCGCGCCGAAATGGAGCGTCAGGGCGTCCGTCCTGTGGTCACGGTCCAGCCTGAGGCGCCGTGCGTCGAGATTTCACGCTTCCGAGATGGCGATGCCGAGTACGTGGGCATCGTGCAGACGCTGCCGTTTGACACGATCGAGTACACGAACCGCAAGCTGCCGGTCCCCCAGCCCCGTCAGGTCACCATCAACTTCGGCCGCGAAGCGCAGGTGTATGACGTGCGCGCCGGCAAACACTTGGGCAAGGCGGCGACGGTCACCGGCGACTTGACGCCGGGGATCGCCAAGTTGTATGCCCTGCTGCCGGACAAGCCCCGCAAACCCTCCCTGCGTCTGCCGAACAAAGCACAGCCGGGGGAGCGGATCGAGGGCAACGTGGAGTTCAAGAGTCGGCGCACTGCCGAGAACCATGTCGTGCGGGTCCGCGTCTTCGCGCCCGACGGCAAGGAAGTGTCGTGGTACGCGCAGAACCTCCGCGTGACGGACACCCCGGCGACCTTCCAGATCGCGTTTGCCTGGAACGACAAGCCCGGCAAGTGGCGGATCACGGCCACCGATGTAGTCACGGGCGTCAGCGAGAGCGAAACCCTGAAACTGGCGGAGAAATGAGGGCTTGGGTTCAGCGAGACCGCTGGTGACCCGGCCGCGCCGCAGCGGCTGTCGACTCCCGATGATCTCGAAGATCTCGATGGTCTCGATGAACTCGACGATTCCGACAATTCACACGTGTCCCATGGACCCGACATGCAGGAAAACGCCCTGAACACCCGAAACCTCTGTCCCGGGTCTAAGGCGGCGTACAAGAATAACCTGTACATTTGGCGTGGCGCCAGGCCGTCAGATTCTAGGAACGAGGACTGAG
>MHBL01000008.1 GCA_001803235.1 Lentisphaerae bacterium RIFOXYA12_64_32 | reverse complement strand
CGTCGCCGTCGAGGTCTACGACGAAGGGATGGGTCCACCACGGCAGGCTGGTATCCCCTTCGATGCTCCACAGCGTCTCGCCGGTGGCGCCATCCAGGATCAGGCGGGTGGGGCCATCCGCCGTCACGATCTCGTCGCGGCCATCCAGATCGAAGTCGAAGGTGGTGCAGCCGCCCATTCCCCCGGTGTTCGGGCGGGACCACTCCAGGGTGAGATCCGTGGACAGGCAAAGGAGCGCGTCGGCCGTGGAGTCCCAGGCCACGATCTCCGGCTGACCGTCACCGTCTGTGTCGCCAGAGCAGGCGTCCGTGCTGTTGCTCGACACCGCGCTCGCCATCCCGCTTCCATCGTCGTCCGCCACTGTGTATCCGAAGATGCGTCCGAACAGGGCGAGTTCGGCAAAAGGGTCCTCATCGGCCTGGAGAAGCAGCGTGGAGATCTCGTGGGACTGCATCGAGAGGGTCGCGGACCACTCGGGAAGTCCGTACGGGGAGAACAGGTTCGGACCGACGAGCGTTTCCTGCAGGCCGTCTGCATCCATGTCCGCCACGATGATGGGCTGGTAGGCCATCCCGCCATAGGGGAGGCCGCCAAAGGGGAGGTCATACAGCTTCGTGCCATCCAGGCCTGAGAAGACCGCCCCCTGGGTGATGATCTCCACCTGCCCGTCCGCGTCCAGGTCGGCGACCTCCAACCCCGTTGGCCCCGGGCTGGTGGTGGGACCGGAGACCCAGTCTTCCGTGAAGTCCTTTTGCCGTGCTACGATCGTGTCGTCCGAACGGGCTGTCAGGATCTCCACATCACCGTCTCCATCCACGTCGGCGGCGATCAGCGGAGGAAAAGAAACGGACAGGTCGATGTGCAGGTCCGCGATCGTGTGGCCATCTCTTCCAGAAATGGCGACCAGAACATCGAAGGCAGCGCAGAGAATGTCAGAAAATCCGTCATCATCGAGATCCACGATGACCGTGCCTGGTTCGCAGTAGATTTCGGTGCGCTTCTCCGACTCCCAGAGCAGGTCGATGCTCCAGGGATCGATGGCGGGAGCCGGCGCGTCAGCGCAGGTGGGGGATTCGGCGAGTGGTTCGGGAGCGAAGGAACCCACAGCGCAGGATGGTGCCTTCGTGATGCGAACCAGGGCGGGGGTGCCCTCTACCTCGCTGGACGATGGGTTGGGGGGCAAACCATGCGGAACCTGGCAGGCCCCGCCCAGTGCGGCGAGGGCGAGCGGAAGCCAACCTGTGTGGGTCATGGGCAGCCGGGGGAGGAGATGTCTTCGCAGTCCGCAAGGTCGAATCGTGCGGGTGAACTCGGGCAGTTTGCGCTTGCCGGGCTCGCGAGAAGGGCGGTCGCCACCGCGAAGATCAGGGCCAGGAGGGGAAGAAGGAATCGGGGGGGGGCGGGAACATATCTTTAGGCTCCGTTATAGTGTCTTTCTACGTTCTGTGCAGTGCACTCGTCGCAGCTCTGGTGATAGACTATCGAAGGTGATCAGGGACGTCAATCATCTTCTTTCGGAGCCTGAGGTTCCGAGATAGCATCGAGAGCGACGGGCGAGGGCGAGAGCCAGGGCGAGCACGATGTGCCAGAGCGAGGGCGTTGGCGCTCGCGGTCGACTTCGATCTCGGTGCCGTCCTCGTTCACGATCTCGGCATCGCACTCGGTCTCGAATTCGGTCTCGGGGGATCCCCGGCGGCAACTGCCCGGGCGTGACTCGGGCACCGGCCACCCGGACTCCACGGCTACGTGCGCCACCGGTTTTCGTGGTGGAAGCCAGTGGGAAACCAGACTTCTCCCTTGGACCTTGGTTGGTTCCGGGCGCGGCCACCCTTCGGGGTGAGGGCCGCGTCCTCACCAACCTGCGGCCCCAGGGAGAAAACATGGTACAGTACGGCTTCCACCACGAAAACCTTGATTGTTACCGGCTAGCCGTAGAGGTCGCCCTCTGGGTGGCGAAGGCTCCGTTCGGTCCGGGCTTCACGGCGCTACGGGATCAGGGGATCCGTGCATCCCAGTCCGTGGTGCTCAATATCGCGGAGGGCTGTGCCCGGGGTGGCGGAGCGGAGCGCAACCACTTCCGGATCGCGCAGGGATCAGCAGCAGAAACCTGCGCCGTTCTGGATCTCTTTCCAGCGAGCCAGGGCGTCAACCGGGAGGCGCTCCAAGAGCAGCAGCAAAAGCTCCGAAGGATAGGAGCCATGCTCCATCGGTTGGCCAGATAGCACAAGGCTTCATTTTGTTGGCGCCCCGCGGTTCCGCGGGGCGTCATCAGACTGGGGACTGGGTTCTTTCCAGGCGTTCCATAAGCTCTTCGAGAGTCTGGGCTCCCCTGGGATGGGGATGCTTCACCTTTCTACCCATCTGTCACCGACTTCATGCCCTCACGTGTGCGTACCTGCTTCGTACGCGTTGTCACCCCTGCGCCCTTCGCCGTGGGTCCCATCTCGATGAACGTCCCGTCCACCACGACCATCAACTTCGAGGGCACATCGGGCAGGCCCGCCCACACCATCTTGAG
>MHBL01000007.1 GCA_001803235.1 Lentisphaerae bacterium RIFOXYA12_64_32 | reverse complement strand
TGGCAGCGAGCTTCAGCGAGCGGTCGGCGCACGGCTCGCTGAAGCTCGCCGAGGCTTCCGGCTGAAGCCGGGACTCAGGCACAATGCACGCAGACGGCGCCCGCCCCTACGGAGCTGACATGCGCCCCGCGATGGTCCTCGTCGCTTGACAACCTTGCAGCCGCGCTGTATGATTAAGTCAATCGATTGAATTGCGAAGGGTCAACCGGTTATGACGCTCGATGAACTGGCGAAGGAGTTGGGGCTGGACAAGTCCAGCGTATCGCTGGCGTTGCGGAACAGTCCGAAGATTTCCGCCGCGACGCGGACGCGGGTGCACGAGGCGGCGCGCCGGCTCGGGTACCGGCCGAACCTGGCGGCGCGGCAGCTCCGCACACGCCAAGCGGGCGTGATCGGCCTGGTCATTCCGGCATCGTTCGAGACGCTGGGCAGCCAGGCGGCGGTGCGCACGGTGCAGGTGCTGGCCGAGCGCTGCGCGCAGGAGCAGCTCGCGTTTCACATCCTTCCCGGCATGGCGTGGGCCCCGGCGGAGGACAACCAGTACCCGTTCCTGCCCGACGGCGTCCTGGTCTGGGGCGATGTGCCGGCGGAACGGGCGGCCGAGTTGCAGCGGTTCCAGCGGCCGGTCGTGGTGCTGGACCCGAACCATCCGAGCTACCTGGGCGCAACGATGCCCTGCCTCCGGATCGACAACCGCGGCGGCGCGCAGGCCGTAACCGCGCACCTGTGCGAGGTGGGGGCGAAGCGGCTTCTGTTCGTCCAGGTCCGGCGCGACCACCTCGGGCACGACGAGCGTCGCGAGACCGCCCACGCCACGTGGTGCGCTGGCCGGCCGGCATCGACGTTCACGGCCCGCTTCACCGACACACTCAGCGATGGCGACCTGGCGGAGTTCGCACGCCGGCCAGGCAGCGCGATCTTCTGTTCCAATGACCAGGGCGCGGTGGACCTCTGGCACCGGTTGCAGCGGCAGAAGATCGCGGTGCCCGCGCAGGTTCGCCTGGCCGGGTTCGACGGCGACGACGACAGACTGCGCATCGGGCTGACGACCGCCGTGTTCGATGCGGCAGCCCTGGCCCGCACGGCGTTCGACACGATCGTGGGCCTGGTGCGCGGCGCCGCACCGGCGGAGATCGCACCCATCCCGTGCCAACTCCGTTGCGGCGACAGCACCCAACCGCCACGCCGCGGGCGGAGCCGGGCGGCCTGACGGCGCGTGCGGGATGGCAGAGTTTTCGGTGTGCAGGTTTCGGGTTTCAGGTCAGAGAATCCAGTCACCCCGATGATTTCGATGAACTCGATGCTCTCGATGAGTTCGAGCCCCCCGACACCTGCCCCCTGAACCCTGAACCCCGACACCCGAAAGGAGTCACACATGCGCAAGGTAACCCTGATCGGTGGCGGCAGCGCCAAGTTTGTCCGCGAGATGGTGATCGACATCCTCAGCTACCCCGAGTTGGAGGAGACGCACTTCTGCCTGATGGACATCAACCAGGAGCGCGTCGAGAGAACGGCGCGGCTGGTGAGCAAAATCATTGCGGACCGCAAGGTTCCGGCCAGCGTGGAGTGGACGCTCAACCAGCGCCAGGCGCTGGATGGCGCGCACTACGTCATCATCACGATCATGGTCGGGGGTTACGACCACTACCGCACCGATGTGGAAATCCCGGCGCGATACGGGGTCTGCCAGTCGATCAGCGACACGGTTGGGCCGGGCGCCGTATTCCGCGAAGTCCGCACTTCGCCCGTGCTGCAGGAACTCGCCCGGAACCTGCGCGACGTCGCGCCACAGGCGTGGGTCCTCAACTATGCCAATCCTATGGCCATGAACACCTGGACGCTGAACGAAATGGGGCACGCGCGCACCGTCGGCCTGTGCCACAGCATCCAGGGCACGGCCGAGTACTCGTTCGCCAACTGGCTCGGTATTCCGGGCAAGGAGATCGACTACACCGCCGGCGGGATCAATCACGTCAACTTCTATCTCACGCTGCGGCACAAGGGCCGCGATCTCTACCCCGATCTGCTCGCCGCGGCCCCACGCGTCATCGAAAAATCGCCCCGCGAGCGGGTCCGGTTCGAACTGCTCGAGGCACTGGGCCACTTCCCGGCCGAGGGCGCGGATCACCAGTCCGAGTACTCGGCCTGGTTCCGCAAGACCCAGGAACTGATCGATTACTACGCCGTGCCGACGTACACCGGGTACAAGAACGACTCGCACTGCTTCGAAGTGCGCGTCAGGGAGGCCGAGGACATACTGGCCGGGAAGGTTGCCATCCGCTACCAGCGCAGCAACGAGTACGGCGCGGGGATCATCCATTCCCTGGAGACCGGAACGCGCGGCCTGATCTACGGCAACGTCCCCAATCGCGGCCTGATCGAGAACCTGCCGTCCCAGGCCATGGTGGAAGTCCCGTGCGTCGTCGACCGGAACGGTATCCAGCCCTGCCGTGTCGGGCGCATCCCGCCGCAACTGGCGGCCGTAATGATGCCGCACATTTCCGTGCAAGAACTGGCCGTGCTGGGAGCGTTGCGCAAGGACCGGAACCTGATCCGGCAGGCCGTGCAGGCCGACCCGCTCACCGGCGCCATTCTCACGCTGCCACGGCTTCGCGCCATGGTCGACGAGCTGTTTGCCGAGAACCGGGACTACACGTCCGACTGGCCATGAGAAAGGGCGTGAGGGTCTGTCGTATGGCGGGGTGCAACACCAGGCATGCCCCAAGCCGGCCCGCGGGGACGCGGGCGCTCCAGGGAGCTGCCTCCCCGAAAGCGGTAAGGTCGGCCTGAGTTGAGCGGCATCCGGGGCGGCCGCGGCCGCTCACTTCCCGTCGCGGCTGAGGCGCAGGCTTTCGAGGGTCAACCGCACGTCACGTCGCGACGAGGGGTCGAAGCGCAGACTCTGTACCCGGCCTTTCCAAAGCCGGTTCGCCTTGAGGTCGAGCACGTAGTCGTGGAACGCACCATCGCAGATCAGGTCGAACCGCACACTGGCGGGTTCGGAGTGGCGCGGCGCGGCCGATGTGCCCCAGAACAACTGCCCGCCGTCCTTGCCGGGTTCAGGCGACTCGGCCTTCATGCGGACAACCATGAACGGCCACTCTGTGGCCGCCAGGGGCTCGATGCAGGCCCAGCTCGTGACCGGATCCTTGCCGGCGGTGGTGAACGCCATGCCCTCGGGGGTGAGCGCCGGCTCCTCCTTCGCGCCGCTGGCCTGCCACCACTGCTGCTTGTCGCGGAAGTCCCAGGCCGTCGCCGCCAGGTTCCACGGCAGGGGCAGGTCGTACGGCCCGCGACCGACGTCCGTCGGCCCCACGTTCACCGGCCAGCCCTCGGCGGGCTTGCGGCAGAACACGTCACGGACAGCTTCGTACATCGAGAACCCGAACTCTGTACACGGCTCCAGGTACGAGCCCTCGCCCCACTCGTTGAGCGGGCCCAACGAGAGGATGCGAACGCCGTTCGCATCCGCGAATTTCTTCGTATCCTCGCAGATCTTGCGAAACAGCGGTGTCGTGCGGCCGTAAATGACGGTCGATTTGTCGCCGTGCCACGGCCGCGAGTCCCACCCCGTCGACATGTTGGGAAGGAACGGAAGGATGTCCGTCTTCTTCAGCGCCTCCATGAACGGCAGCGACGACTCCACGACCTGCTCGAACGGGACCCACTTGCGGCCGCGCGCCTTCTCGCCCGGGTCCATGTAGTGGTAAATCGCGGTCATGTCGTAGCCCTCGTCCTTCAGTTGCGTGATCAGGGATGGTTCCGTGCTGTGCTCCGGAAACTTCATGGCGATGAAGTAGATGCCCTTGTACCCGGCCGCCTTGGCCATGTCGCGGGAGATATCGAGCAAGCGTTGGGCGCCGCCCTGACCGGCCATATCCGTACGCATGAGGCTGGGACTCCACATGATGACCACCGGCTGGTCGTTGATGCGGTAGTACTCGGGCATGTTGAAGCAGTTGTCGAGCCAGTACTGGGTGACGGCGCGCTGATCGGCCTCGTCATGGCTCTTCTTCGGATTGTGATTCGCCCACATGACGCACCACTTCAGATAGCTGCGGTACCGCGCTTTGCCGAAGCTTTGAACCCAGTGTTCGAGGTGGCGCCCGCCCCGGTTCCAGTACCAGTCGACCATGAAGAACTTGATACCGTTCTCCACCGCCCACTTGATCTGCCAGTCCACGCACTCCGGGTTCGCCTCGTCGTACCAACCCAGCACGGGCTTACGCACCGGCCCGACACGCTGCACCGGGTGCCACCTGCTGTAGGAAGACCAGCCCGGGAAGTAATACGCGCCAATCTCGTAGTCGCAGGGAACCGGCTTGGGCACCGGCACGTAGTCGGCCTTGGGCAACCCCAGGGCCGGCGTAACCTCGACCGCGGCCCGGATCGGCTCAACCGGCGCCCCAGGCCCCTCGAGCGTGACCACAACGTCACCCTTGACCGGCGCAGTGGAAGGCAACATCAAGGTATGTACCCCATACTCCGACTCGCGAATGAGACTGACACTCCGCCAGGCGTCGCCGTCGGGCAGGCGCAGACCTTCGGGCACCGACAGGTCCTTGATCCGCAGGCCTGCGGCAGGCTGACCGCCCCAGTTCCGGAACTGGATGATGAACGGATGTGTACCACCAGCCCGGTTCACGCCTTCCTGGAACCCCGCGTACAGGACTTCCAGTTCCACCGTCTTCGGCGCCTCGTGCGCAAACCCCAAACGCCGCACGGTCCCCGCCGCACTCGGCCCGGTGTCCGGCGCAAACTGCAGCATCAGGATGTCGCCGGCCCAGCCCTCTTCACTCGACATGTCCAGGGTGCACGTACTGGCGCCGCCGTCACCGCGCAGGTAGAACGACCGCGAACACAGCTTCGCGGACTCGGAGGACACCCACTCGATCACCCCGCACGCACCCTTGCCGCAGGTCACGTCGCAGGAAAACCACGCGTACTCCGCGGCGGCAAACTTCAACGGCGGACTGCGCATCGCCCCGTCCCGCACCGTCAACCCGTCAGGGCCTTGTGCCAACTGCGCCTTGTCCACCGGAGTCCACCCGTCCGGGCCGGCCATGAACGTCCAGTCCGTCTTGCCCTCTTGCACCACAACATCGCCGTCCGTGATCCGCAGCCACTCAAGGTCAAACGTGCGAACGGTCGCATCGCCATCCGGCAGACTCGGGAAGTCGAGGCGCAGGAGGATGATCTCGCCCTCCTTGTGCCAGACAGGCATGATCGAGTACTCGTGCCACTCGCCGTCGCCCACAAACGTGATCGACGTGGCCTTCCCAGGCTCAAACCCGCCGTACTGGCTCTCCGTCGTGTGCGTCCAGTACACCTGGCCGAGACCGCCCAGGTTCGCCCGCATGCGAAACTCGACGCGCTGGAACAGTTTTGCGGGGATCGCAAACCGCGGACTGGTGACCCACGGGTCCTTGCCGGTGATGCGGCCGTGCAGCGCGCCGCCGGTCGCCGCCAGGTCAGTCACGTCGCTGACCTTCTCGGTCCAGCCAAGGGTGTTGCCGTCCTGTTTGAAGCTCCACTCCTGCAGCACCGCCGCCTGCGCGCTGGCCAGCATAACCACCCCCGCCAAAAGCCCGACACGGGCCATGCCCCACACGCCACACCGGTTCACCGCTGTGCGCACGCTGCCAGACCGCATGTTTCGACCTCCTCCGGGTTGTCGCCGCCACCAGTGCCGCCGCGGCAGTGCCACCGCGGCATGGCCCGCTACCGCAATGAGCGTAACATGCCCGTGCTTCAGCCGACTTTCCTTGACACCCGCGCCAAAAATGCGCACAATCTGGCCAAAGCGATAGGGCGGGGAGAAGGCGGCCAACGGAGAACAGGCCACGTTCCGGCGACTCGCCACGGGCCAGTCCCCGCAGGCGCACATGTGGGCTGCAGCGGGAGGCTCGTAGTCCCGCGTTCACGCGGTCCCGGTCACGCTTGGCCAAGGGGAACCCAGACCGCCTGAAGGCGGAACTACGAACCCCGAACGCAACGGTCTTCCCGGAGCCCCCATCTACGGGTTCCGAGGGGAGTCCGAACCGGCAGATTGTGGATTGTGGATCACCCCGCGGCGATGGCGACCTGCCGGCCGCCATTCCGGCCCGACTCGCGGATGGCGTCGAGCACGACCTGGATGGCGCAGCCGACTTCGCCCGGCGCGGGCGACGACGCGATGCCGCGGATGGCGTCGGCGAAGCACTGGAAGCTGTTCTTGACACCCTGAAGGTACTGAGTCGGCGGGATCTGCTCCGGCGTGCCCTGTTTCCGGAGGATCTGCAGCCCCTCGCCCGGCGCGGCGCCCAGCAGGATGCCGTCACTGCCGTGGATCTCGAAGCACATGCGGTTCACAGCGCTGGTCCAGCTCAGTTCGAGCAGTCCGGTGGCGCCGCTGCGGAAGCGGAACAGCGCGGTGGCGTTGTCCTCCACGTCGATGTCCGACCGCCGCGTCGCCGTGACCGCGCTGATGCTTTCAACCGCGCCGAAGTACCACAGCATCATATCACCCACATGCACGCCGATGTCGCCGACAATGCCGCCGCCGTGCTTCTTCGAGACAAACCACGTTCCCGTCGGGGACCAGCCCTGGTCGGGCGCGCCGGTGTGCATGCGGATAGCGCGAATGTGCCGGAGTTCGCCCAACCGCCCGTCGGCGATGAGCTTGGCAATGGTCTGGTAGAACGGATCGTAGCGCCGCGACAGGTTGAGCTGCAGCACCTTTCCCGCCTGGCGCGCCGCCGCGAGCATGCCTGTCGCCTCGGCGCTCGACATGGCCATGGGTTTCTCGCACAGCACGTGACACCCCGCCTCCAGCGCGGCAACGCTCATGGGGGCATGCAGGTAGACCGGCGTGGCGACGGAGACCGCATCAACCAAGCCGGCCTTGAGCAGTTCACGCCAGTCGGAAAACAGCCGCGCGTCGGGCGCATGCTCTTTCTGCACCTTGACCGCGTTCTCGGCGACCGGATCGCACAGCGCGGTGATCGTCACCCCGCCGACCTTCGCAAACCCCGGCGCATGACTGCGCTGCGTGATCATCCCGCAACCGATAATCCCGACCCGAATGGTGTCGCTGCTCATCGTGCGTTACTCCTGTGCCAGCATGCCGCGGAGCAGGTCCTGGTTGTGACGCAATGACGCCGTGACTCAGTGACCCATGGCATTCAGCCTTCAACCGGGAAAGCACATTCCCGCAGGCGTGGCCGGCGGGACCGGCATCAACGGGCCGCCAGCCCGCCTCGCGCCGCTCACGCATCCGCTCCGGTCAGGAACGGGAACAGGTCCCGCCAGTTGCCGTCGCTGAGCGAGGTCGGGAACGGCGCACTCACAAACGCCTCCGCCTTGCCGACACGACACCCCCGCTCCGGCCCGTACAGCTCGCACAGCCGGTCCCGGTACAGGTCCGCGGTCCGGACAAACGCCGGACTGCGCTGGGCGTCGAGGAAGTCCACACGGGCCTTCGTGTCGGCGGCGGGAGGAACCGAACTCATGTCCCCGCCGCCAACCCACGGCAGCCACTCGAAGAACTGTGACTCGTGCTGCGCCAGGACCTGCAGTTTCCGCGACCAGAGCGCATCGATGTCGAGCGCCACACAGAATGCGTCGGGCCGCACGGTATCGCGCCAAGCGTGGAAGAACGCGTGCATTGTGTCCTTGCGCAGTGCCGGCACGTCCGGGCAGCAGTGCGGCACCTTGAGCAAGTACGACACATCCCCCACCAATTGCGAGGTGTACCGGTGGTCCGGGTGGTAGTCCGCGGCGTGGTGCGTGATGACCAGGTCCGGGGCGAATCGACGCAGCAACCGCAACAGCGCCCAACGCTGCTCCAGGCTCGGGACGACCTCGCAGTCGGATGTCGGCATCACCACGTACTCGATGCCAAGCCGTGCGGCGACCGCTTCCGTCTCGCGCTTCCGCCGCGCCGCCAATGCCGGGCGCGACATCTCGTGGTGGCCGGCGTCGCCGTTCGCCATGGACACGAACAACACGGCCCAGTCCAGTTCCCGGTACTTCATGGCCAGACCGCTGCCGAGGATATCACAGTCGTCCGGGTGCGCACCGACCAACGCCAGTCGCTTCTTCATACGTCACGCCTTGGGACTTGCCCCCCGTTGCCGGTGCTCGTAGTCCCGTTTGTCCTTTTTCCCCAAGACTATGCCATCGCGAACGTCAACGTACTATGGCCAATCCGGTATTTGTTTGTCGATTCCAGTCATGGCCAAACCCGCAGTATGCGATGCGCGGGCGCGGCAGCCGCCTACTAGAGAGTGCACGGTCGCCCACCGCCTTTGCGTCCGTTCTGGTGGCCGCGGCGCGCCGTGAACCCATCGTTCTCAACCCGGTACCGCGCCTTGCCGGCGAAGACGTACGTGAAACCGAAGTTGAAGTCCATGAACGTGCCGAACCCCCGCGGCGAGGTCACGACGGACACGCGTCGCACGCGCGGCAGCCCGGTGAACAGGTGATGCACGTCCATGCGGGAACTATACCGTCCGAGCGATCTTCTGTCCCATGCCGGACGCGGCCCAACCCGCCGGGAACTCACAAGCCTGACGTATCACGCTCCATAGCGACGCCGCGCTTGCATCCGTTCCGCCTGCGACCTATCTTGCCGTCTCGCTCTGCAGCAGAAGAAGAACAGGGGTACTCGGGGCGTTGCGGGACTCTTCCCTCGCCCTCGTGATCGCAGGCTGCTCCAGGAGGAACCGCGCATGCACCTTGCCAACACTCTTCGCGCCGGGATGACGCTCGCCACTGTCACTCTCATGCTAGGCAGTACCGGTCCCGCTGCCGGCCAGGCGCCGGCGCAGCCTGCGGACGTCGCACTGCCAGTCGGCAACGGCGTGTGGAAGAACGCCGCACAGGAGCGTCCGGCCGCGGACGGCAAGTCCGGCGTCGTCACCTGGGAGTTCGGCAAAAGCAAGTCGGTTGAGGCCCGCGATATTCCGCACGACTGGACACCCTACTCCGCGTTGGGCTTCACACTGACCAGCAACAAGAACACCGGCGGCCGTCTCTACCTCATCCTGTACTCGGAGAACCCCGACGACAAGGAAGGGATGGACTACTACTCGCTGGCCTTGCGGCTGGACTTCGAGGGCCGTCGTGAGTTGCTGATCCCGTTCAACGAGATGGGCGCAGTGCGCAAACCGGCCGGCTGGGCCAAGATTGAGGGGATCTGCTTCCACAACAGTTGGAACCCTGCCGACGAAGTGGACCCGGCTCAGACGCTGGTGATCGAGAACCTGCGGCTCGTGCCGCTCCCGCCCGGCAGCAACGGCAAGGCCATGGGCCCGCGCCTGAGCGACAAGCAGTTCTTCGCCGACCTCGACCTCGCCAAGCCCGGCCTGGAAAAGGTCAAGGCCGCGGTGGACACCGGCGACCTCGCCGCCGCGCGGCACGAGTTCGCTCAGTACCTCCGCACGCGCCGCGAACCGCGCTGGTTCACCGAGGCCGAGCACCGCCCGACCCTCGGCGTGCCACCCCAGACCGAACGGTTCCAGAAAGGCAGCGGCGGCTCGTTCCGCGCCAGTTTCACCGTCGACTGGGCCGGCTGGAAACAGGTCCGGCTCGCCAAGACCGACTTCAAGGAGAACGGCAAGCCGGTGGGCTGGAACTGGGTCTCCGGCCTCTCACTGCAGTGGCGCGCCAAAGGTCAGCCCCAGGACAACTGCATCCTCTACCTCGACGACGTGCGCCTGGCCGGGAAGGACGCGGCACGCGACCTCGGCGACTTCGAAAATGAAGCCGCCGGCTGGACTGGCCTAGCCCCGTCGCCCGAGCAGGCCAAGTCCGGGACCGCCGCCGGCAAGTGGTGGTTCCCCTCGCTCGGCCCGGAAGCGACCTGCAACCGGGCCCCGGTCGACTGGAGTCCCTTCGACGCTTTGGAACTGTGGATCTACAGCGGCGAGGCCGAGCCCAAGGAACTCACGGTCACCGCCACCTCGCGCCTGCCCGACACGACCGAAGCCGACATGATCCTGACGCACAAGTTCTACATCGGCGGCTTCCGCAAACCCGAGGAACTATTCGACTTCGGACCGCGCATTGACTGGGCCTCGAACGCCATGAAGGAGGGCGAGTCGGCCACCATCGAGTGGAACGCGCAGCTCAACCGGCACTTCCACTTCCCGCACCTGACCAAGGCCTACTGGGCAACCGGCGACGAGAAGTACGCCCGCGAACTGGCGCAGGAGATGAACGCTTGGGTCGAGGACAACCCAATACTGATGCTCAGCTCGGGCAACTCGCCATACCACCACGCGTGGGAGACGCTCAACACCGGCATCCGGCTCCACAACACCTGGCCGGAAGCGTTCTTCAGTTGCCGGCTCTCGTCCGAGTTCACCGACGACATCATCGTGAACATCGTCAAGTCCATGGCCGAGCAGGCGCGACACCTGATCAAGAACCCGACATCCAACAACTGGCTGACCGCCGAGTCGTACGGCGTCTACACCGTCGGCGCGCTGTTCCCCGAGTTCCGCGACGCGCCCGAGTGGCGGCGCATCGCGATCGAACGCATCTACAAACAGCTCGATACGGAGGTCTACCCGGGCGGGATGCAAGTCGAACTGGCCCTGGGCTACAACTGCTGGGTCCTGAGCGAGTTCATTGCGATCCCGTGCCTGGCCAGGTTCTGCGGACTCGCCGCCGAGATCCCGGCCGACTACCTCGCGAAAGTCGAACGCATGTTCGCGTACCTGATGAAGGACCTCATGCCGGACGGCAAGGCCTTTGGCCTCAACGACTCGGGGACCAGCAACGTCGTGCGCCAACTGCTCGACGGCTACCGCTACTACCCGAAGCGCGACGACTTCCTCTACGCCGTCAGCAATGGCCGGCTCGGCAACCCACCCGAGCGCGACTCGTTCGGCCTGCCCTACGAGGGCCACTACCTCATGCGCTCCGGCTGGGATCGCGACGCGCGCGTCCTGCACTTGGACGCCGGCCCGTACAGCGCCGGACACCAGCACGAGGACAAGCTGCACATCGCGATGTACGCCTACGGCAAGCTGCTGCTGCCCGACGGCGGCAGCGTCATGTACGACAAGTCGCGATGGCGCGTCTACGTGCTCCTGACCCGGTCGCACAACACCGTGCTCGTCGACGGCCTGGACCAGTTCCGCCGCCCAGCGCGCGAGACGTTCAAGTGGCCCCTGCCCTGGGACGCGCCAGCCCCCGCCACGGATACACGCTGGTTCTCCGCGCCGGGGGTCGACCTGGCCGACGGTTGGTACCGCCACCTGTACCGCGAGTACACCGATTACCAGAACCCGAAGCCGAAGCCGCGCACGCTCGACACCGTCCAGCACCGCCGCTCCATCCTATTCGTGAAGCCCGACTTCTGGATCGTCCACGACAAACTGCTCGCGAAGGACGAGCTCGAACACACCTGCGAAGTCCTGTACCACATCAACGCGAACGACGCGCAGGTCGAGCCGGTCACACTGCGGACCACCTCCAGCGGCGATGGCGCCAACCTCGCGCTCTGCCCAATGCAGGACGCAAACCTGAAAGTCGAGATCGTCAAGGGCAAAATCGAGCCGCCCATCCAGGGCTGGAGCACCACCGGCAAGAAGGGCAAGGACGGCCCGATGGCACCTGTTCCCACCGCCATCCTCAGCCGCACGTGGCAGAAGGAGACGGACGTGGTGACCGTGGTGTACCCGTTCCCCGCCGGCAGCACGGCGCCGGTCAGCGCCTGCTCGCCGCTCTCGGCCGCGACCGGCCTGGCGGCCCGCATCAGCCTGGGCGAACAACTCGAACACACCTACCTTGCGAACCCCGCGCCCGGCCAAGCCATGCAGGCCGGCAGCGTCGAAACCGATGCGGAGTTTGCGGACATCTGCTCCGCACCCGGTGCCAACTGCCGGCTCGTGTTCGCCAACGGCACACGCCTGGGCGGCGCCTCGTGTTCGCTCGCCCTGTCGCAAGCCGGCACGGCCGCCGTGACCGGCATGGACAGCGGGCTGTACACCGCCGGTGCGGACATCGCAGGAACCCTCGCGGTGAAACTGCCGGAGGTCGTCGACCCGGCCAAGACACAGGTGCACCTGATCGACCCGCGCCTGACCCGCACGAAGAAGATCGGTGCGGAGTTCGCCGACGGCCAGCTCCGGTTCCCGGTCCAGCCTGGCCAGACCTACGAGATCAGCCTCGCCGGTGCTGTACTCAAGGACGTGGTGGCGAAGCAGACGGACGCCAAGCGCCAGGACCTGATGAGCCTCAGCTTCCCCGTCAAGCCGCTGCCCGCGTTCGCACCCGTTACGGGCGTCCGGGTCGTCGTCCAGGCCGAGACGCCGTCCGCACAGGGCGGTGGCAATATCACCATCAGCGACAAGAAGGTCGGTGCGGACGGCAAGGCGTTCCTCAACTGGGACAGCGCGGGGCACTATCTCGAATACAAAGTGACCGTGCCGCAGGACGGCGAGTACCGCCTGAGCCTGAAGTACTGCGCGGACAACGAGCCACCCCTGCGCGCCCTGGCCGTCGACGGCACGTTCCCCGGCGAGTGGGCCCGAGGCATCCGGTTCGAACCGACCGGCGGCTTCAGCAACGACCGCAACGATTGGCAGACCGTCACCCTGACGCTCCCGGATGGCAAGCCGTTCCCGCTCTGCCTGAGCAAAGGCGAGCACACGCTGCGCCTCGTCAACGTCGCGCAGAGCATGAACCTGGACCTGCTCGTCGTGCACTCCCCGGACCAGAAGCCGTGAGAAGGCGGAGTTGTCCGCAACGCTGGATTGTGCGCAGCATGGGCAGTGGCGCGGGACCTCCGGGACCGCAGTAGGGCACCTCGGGGCCGTCCGTAATGCGTCAGTCGTGGGTGCCTCGCTCCCGCGGGTGTCGGAGCGAGCCGCTCCGACCACTTTAGGCGTCAGCCCAGGTCAGACTTCGACCTTATCTCCACCCGCGACTGACGCATTACGGGCCGTCCCGGCCCGAGACTTGAAATTCCCTGCGCCAAAGCCTAACTTTCCACGCTGCAGAGACGATTCCCCGTCGATTCGCGAGTCGCGTTTCCAAGGGTCTCCACATGCTGGAACTAATAAATGTGACCCGCAAGTACGGCGATGTCGTGGCTGTCAACGATGTCAGCCTTACCGTGGCAAAGGGCGAGTTCTTCTGCCTGCTGGGCTCGAGCGGTTGCGGCAAGACGACCATCCTGCGCATGGTCGCCGGGTTCGAGAAACGCACGTCCGGACAGATCATCCTGAACGGGCGCGACATGGGCGACGATCCGCCGTACTGCCGTGACGTGAACACCGTGTTCCAGAACTACGCTCTCTTCCCGCATATGACCGTATTCGAGAACGTCGCCTACGGGCTGCGGATCCGGAAGTGCAACACGGCCGAGATTGGAACGCGCGTGATGGAAGCACTGGGCCAGGTCCGGCTGAGCGGGTTCGAGGAACGGCGACCCGATCAGTTGTCGGGCGGTCAGCAGCAGCGGGTCGCCCTGGCCCGGGCCCTGGTCAATCGCCCGAGCATTCTGCTTCTGGACGAACCGCTCAGCGCGCTGGACAAGAAGATCGCGGAGCAGACGCGACTCGAGCTGACCGAACTCCAGCGCCGGGTCGGCATCACCTTCATCTATGTCACCCACAACCAGACCGAAGCGCTGGCCCTGGCCGACCGGGTCGCGGTCATGCACAACGGCGTGATCGAGCAGTGCGGCCCGCCCGGTGAGATCTACGAACACCCCAAAACGCGATTCGTGGCGGACTTCATCGGGTCGATGAACTTCCTCGACGGCCAGGTCACCACGGCGACCGACCGGGGCTGCCGCCTGCGACTGGCGGAACGCTGGGATGTCGAGATCGACAAGGCAAGCCCTGTGGCGCCGGGGAACCGCGTGCTTTACTGCCTGAGGCCGGAGCAGCTCAGACTCAGCCTCCTGCCCGCGCGCGACTTCGAGAATTCCGTCCCGGGAGTTCTCCGCCGCAAGGTGTTCGAGGGCGATGCCACCCTGTACCTGCTGGAACTGGCGAACGGACAGATGGTCACGGTGAGCCAGAACAACTACATCGCGCGGTTGGCCCGCGACTTCTACGAGCTGAACCAGGAGTACCTCCTGCTCTGGAGCCGCACCTCGGGGGAAATCATCCGTGCGTAACCCACTGCGCATCCGAGAGCTGCATCTGCTGCTGTTCCCGCCGGCACTGTGGCTGATTCTGTTCTTCGGCTTGCCGCTCCTCATTGTCCTGTTCTTCAGCGTCAGCCGCCAGGACGTCTACGGCGGCATTGCTCCCGGGTTCACCCTGGAACACTACCGGCGCATCGCCGACCCGCTGTACCTCGTCATCCTGTGGCGTTCCCTGGTCATGGCCGCGGTCACAACGGTCATCACGCTCCTGCTGGCTTACCCCACCGCCTACTACATGGCCTTCGCACCGCCCCGGACCAAACTTATCCTGATGTTCCTGGTCATCCTTCCGTTCTGGACGAACTTCCTGGTGCGCATGTACTCGTTCATGACCATTCTGGGCGCGGACGGCGTGATCAACACGCTGCTGCTCAAGCTGGGGCTGATCCACGAACCGCTGAGCCTGATTCACAATACGTTCGCGGTCTACGTCGGCTTCGTGTACGGGAACCTGCCCTACATGATCCTGCCCATCTTCGCGGCCCTGGATCGCATGAACACCTCGCTGCTCGAAGCGTCCATGGACCTGGGCGCCGGCCCGATCCGCACCTTCTGGAGGATCACCCTGCCCTATTCGCTGCCGGGCGTGGCGGCGGGCATCGTCTTCGTGTTCATTCCGACCCTGGGCAACTTCGTCGTCCCGGAAATCCTGGGCGGCGCGGACGACGTCATCATCGGCAACGTCATCAACCGCCAGTTCCTGGCTTCACGCAACTGGCCGTTCGGGTCCGCCTTGTCGGCCGTACTGGTGTTCGGGCTGATGGTGTTCATCAGCGTGTACATCCGCCGCTATGACCCCATGGGCAAGAAGCAGCTTGCGGCGGTGTGAGGTACCGGAAGAGTGGCAACCGGCGCAACAGGATAATCCCGTTGCTCCCCCCCCCCACGGCATCCGGCGGTGGGGGTGGCCTGGTGCAAGACAGTACGCCGCCCGGCCCCCCGGGCGGCATCCGGGTGCTCAGAGGCGGGCGGGGGGCCGCCCGCGCTACTGCGGGTCACCGCAACCGCCGCCCGGCAGCAGCCAGGCTGCCTGGACGACGATGGCGAGTAGGCTCAGGTAGGAATCTATGGCCAGGAACAACGATCTGGGACTCGGCACAGGGCTGTGGTTGCGCGTGGCGACCTGGCTCAGCGTCGCCTTCCTGTTCCTGCCCATTCCCATCCTGATTATCTTCTCGTTCAACGCCAGCCGGCAGGTGACGCACTGGGAGGGCTTCAGCCTCAAGTGGTACGCGGTGGCCTTCGCGGACCGGGCGCTGTGGACCGGAGTGCAGAACTCCCTGATCATCGCCGCGGTCAGCACGCTCCTGGCCACGGTGCTGGGCACGGCAGCGGCGCTGGCGTTGAGCAAGTACACGTTCCGCGGTCGGGTGCTGTTCCAGAACCTGATCTACATTCCGATCATCCTGCCGGAAATCATTTTCGGCCTGTCACTGCTGGCCCTGTTCATACTGATCCGTATGCCGCTGGGCTTCACCTCGGTCATCTGCGCGCACGTGACGTTCAGCCTCTCGTTCGTGGCCCTGATCGTACTCGCCAGACTGCACCAGTTCGACCGGCGCCTCGAGGAGGCGAGCCTGGATCTGGGCGCAAACCGGCTGCAGACGCTCCGGTACGTGATCCTGCCCGTCATCGCCCCGGGCATTGTCTCCGGTGCGATGTTCGCCTTCACCCTGAGCCTGGACGACTTCGTCAGCACCCTGTTCACCGCCGGCGCCAACTCGACGACCCTGCCGCTACGCATCTATTCCCTGGTCAAGTATGGCGTGACCCCGGAACTGAACGCCATCTCGACCCTGCTGATCCTCGTAACCCTGGCCGCACTCCTCGCCGGGCATTACCTGCAGAGACGAGCTGTGTCGCAACGCCTCGTGCTGGGCCTGGGCGGCGGCACCGCGGCGCTGGTCGCGGTGCTGCTGATCGTCTCCATCGCCCTGGCGGATGACCGCCATACGCTGAACGTGTACAACTACGCGGGGTACTTCCCCGACAGCATCCTGGCCGACTTCGAGAAGGAGACGGGCATTCGCATCAACTACAGCTATTTCAACGACAACGAGGAACTCCTGTCGCGCCTGTCACTGGGCGCGTGCGACTACGACCTGGTCGTACCGAGCGACTACATGGTCCGAACCATGATCAAGCTCAAACTCCTGGCCCGCATCAACCGCGAGAGTCTTGCCAACTACGCCAACCTCGACGAACGCTTCACTCGCATGGAATTCGATCCGACCGGCGAGTACTACATCCCCTACACCTATGGCTGCACCGGCCTGCTCTACAACCGTGAACTCACCCAGCCGCCAGTGGACTCCTGGCGCGTCCTGTGGGATGAACGGTACAAGGGCCGCATCCTCATGCTCGATGACATGCGCGAGTGCTTCGGACTCGCCTTCCGGCTCCTGGGCGGGTCGCTGACGGACCGGGACCCGCGCATGCTCCAGGACGCCCTGGCCCTGCTCCGGAAGCAGAAACCGCTGGTCCTGCGCTACGACTCGAACACCGTGGACAGCATTCTGCTCAGCCGCGAAGCGTACCTCGCCCCGTACTGGTCCGGAGGCGGCCTGCGCCTGACCAAGGACCACCCGGAGTTCGAGTTCGCCATCCCCCGCGAAGGCGTCCCCATGTTCGTGGATACCTTCTGCATCCCCAGGGATGCCAGGCACAAAGAGAATGCCGAGCGCTTGATCGACTTCATGCTGCGGCCGGACATCGCGGCCCGCTGCATGGAGGAACTCCTCTACCCCATGCCCAACACCCAAGCGCCGGCCCTGCTGCCCGAGGACATTCACGCCCTGCTCCAGCCCATGCTGACGCTGGACCTCAAGAAGCTCCAGCTGGTCGGCGAACTCGGCGAGTTCAACAAGGACGTGGACCGCGCCTGGACCGAACTGCGCAGCCGTTGAGGCCGCCGGCAAACGCTCACGGCGGCGGGACGAATTCCCCCGAAGGCCGCCGTAACACGCTTACGTAATGCGTCAGCGCCCCCCGGGCCGCAGACGGCCCGGTCATATCAAGCCGTTACTCGGGCGTTTCCGTCTGAGTACCGCTCCCGCCTGCAAGGCGGGACGGAAGCGGCAGCGACGCTTCAGCGAGCGGGCGCACGGCGCGTTGCCATCCGCGCACGTGTCGACACCCTGAGAGAGACGCTGCAACGCGAACATCAGGGCTGTTTCAAGATCTGGCGTTGCGTCTCGGAAGGCCACGCCTCCGCGCACACCAAGTGGGGGCGGCCTGTCCTCAGGCCGCCCCCCCCCGGCGTGGGGACACGCCAGGGGTACTCACCGCACGCGACGGTCACGGATATTGAAACAGCCCCGCGCGAACATCCCCTCCGCATTTGCTCCGCGCCCGGACTGGGGCATATTGGGTCGCCCGGTCGGAACCACAACGATGCAACTTCGGACGAAACGGATCATGGCGCTGGTGTTCCTCGTGCCGCTCGCCCTCTTCCTCCTCGCGGCGGCCGTCGTCGCCGCGCTCGTGTGGCGCGCCAACGCCACACCGCTGACGGTGCGACTGGGGTTTCCCGCCACGACCAAACTCCTGATCGTCAATGCCGACGACGGCGGCCTCTGCCACTCGGCCAATGCCGCCATTTTCCAGGGTCTGGAGACAGGCATGATAACGTCCACGACGATCATGGTCCCGGCGCCGGGATTCGCCGAAGCGGCCGAGTACGCCCGCGCCCATCCCCAGGCGGACTTCGGCGTGCACCTGACACACACGGCAGAGTGGAAGAGTTACCGCTGGGGCCCCGTACTGCCCAAGGACCAGGTCCCCGGACTCGTGGACCCGGACGGCATGCTCCGGCACGAAGTCTTCGGCGAGAATGGCGTCTACCGTCACAGTTCACCGGCCGAGGCGTACCGTGAGGCCGTGGCGCAGATGCGGACGGCCCTCGACGACGGCCTGGACCCGACGCACATCGACTCGCACATGGGCACGATGCAGTACGACGGGAAGTACTACCTGCGCTACGTCCGCCTGGCGCTCAAGTACGACCTGCCGCTGCGCATGCCGTCCCAGGACCTCTGCAAGAAATACGGTTTCGGCTGGATGCGCCCCGCCCTGCGCACACTCGGCTTGGTCTTTCCCGACTATCTCATTTTCCAGGAAGAACACCGCGGCGCCACGGCGCAACAGCACTGGCACGCGATCCTGAAGGAACTGAAGCCCGGCGTGACCGAGCTCTTCATCCACCCGGCGCTGGCTACGCCGGAAATGCAGGGCATCACGTCGACCCGGCTCTGGCGCCACGGCGAGTTTCAGACGTTCCTCGACGATCCCGACACGCGCCGCATCCTGCAGGAGCAAGGCGTCGTGCTCATCGGCTACCGCCCTCTGCGCGACCTGCAGCGCGGCCAGACGCCAGGCCGCTAGTGCCGGCGGGCGCCTGGGTTGACGGTTAGCTCTCCCGTGCGTTTGGTCCGCTTGCTCAGGTGGGCCCGTCCGGGACATAGGGGGACACGCCCCCCCCCTCATACCGGTATGCGGCATACGGCCGGTCATCATCATCACGAACCTTGGCGTACGGCGCGGGGACGCCTATCTTTCACAGAGGCGAAGCTGCAGTCCTCGACCGTGACCGAATGGATCCGGAGGCGCGCGTGAACATCAGAATCGGCATGACGATCCAGGTCCTGACCCTCTCGGGGGCAGCTATGATGGCCTCGAACCCGGGCGCAGCCCAAGACGCGGTGCCCACCTCGAACGGGTGGCTCGATGCGCAGGAACTCGGCGCGTCAGGCTCGCAGTTCGAGAGCAAGGCTGCGACTACGGACGGCTCGAACCGGATCGCGATCGAAAACGTCGGGGACTTCAAGGCCGGCCAGGGCGTCACCATCTCGAAATGCAACATCCAGTGTACGACCCGTCTGTACGGCCCCGGCGACCCGTATGGCCCGGGTGGCGCTGCGCGCGACGCGAAGGACGCGGTCGAAATCCGCGGTTACGACGGCACAGCCGGGGGCTGGTTGGTCTACATCCTGGAAATTGACGGTGCCAATCCAACAACCTTCCGCTGGAGCGACAACCTCGTGCGCGGCAACCAGTGGCGGGGGACGCGAGTCCCGGTCGCCGCCGACTGGCAGAAGCTCAGCAACGGCATCGAGGTCAAGCTCGGCAAGCGCGACTGGCAGCCGGGCGAGTTTGTCAGTTTTACCGCGCGTGATCAACGGCTCACCACGATCGAGAAAATCGAGGGGAACACCCTGGTCCTGAAGCACCCGGCGAACCGCACCGTGGTTGACGCGGTGGTGCGGCACAGCGACACGGCCGCACTCCAAGCGGCGATCGATCGTGCCATCCGGGAGAGGAAGAACCTGTCGATACCCGCAGGTTACTACCGGCTCAGGTCGAGCCTGTTGGTACGCAACCCGGAGGGTCTCCTCATTGAGGGCGCGGATGGCGTCAACACCGTCCTGGACATCAGCGAGGGCGCCGGTGCGTGCTTCTCCCTCCAGGGCGGCACCGAGGTCACGATCCGCAACGTCCGCCTGCTCGGACACACGGGCATGGAGGAGCAGGCGGGGTACTTCACCTCGTCGAGCGGATTTTCGTTCTGGGCCTGCGCCCTGAAACCGTGCAATGGGGTGGGCATCGGCGGCACGGAACGCGTCCTGGTCGAGAACGTCCACGCCAGCCGCATGGCCTCCGAGTGCTTCATCTCCGGCGGCCCGTACCGCAAAGGCCAGGAGGAACCGGCGAAGTACACCAAGTCGCTGACCTTCCTTCGCTGCTCGGTGACCGACTGTGCAGCCAACGCCTTCAACAACTGCGACTTTGCCGAGAGCACCAGTATTCTCTATTGCCGCGTGGACGGCGCCGGCTGGCACATGTACGAGGGGTCGGGCCGGTTCATCAAAATCGTCGGCAACTACATCCGCAATGCCGGCCCGATCACCATCGGCGATATCCCCCACAACCTGCCGCGCACCGGCCTCAGGCATCTCGAGGATCTCGGTGCCGGACAGGCGGTGGTGACCGACAACGTCCTGGAAGGCATTGGCCGCTGCGGCGGCATCGCCATCAACCATGGCCCGACGCAGGTGATCGTCGCCAACAACCTGTTCATCAACTACAACGGCACCGCCATCAACGCCTCAAGCAACACCGTGCACTGGTCCTTCCCGCCACAGAATATCATCATCACCGGCAACATCATCGACCTGACCTGCACGGACGACAAACCCCGCTGGCGCTCGGGCATCAGCGTCAGCACGTCAGACACGACCGTGAGCGACAACCAAGTCTACGTCCGTGGTGCTTGTGCTCCCAACGTGACCGGACTGCGGATCGGCGAGTCGGCGCAGAACCTCAACATCCACGACAACCTGGTCCGGAACTGCAGTACCGGCCTGTCGGCGCATCGGTTGGAGGGGAGAGTGGTGAAAGTCACCGACCCTTCCCGCTTCACGGTCGAGGGCATTCCCTATCCGTGGCGCTACTCCGGGTTCTACAAAGGCTGGAATCTAGTGTGGCTCGGTGAGGGCAAGCCCCGTATACCGTGCCTCGCCGACGTGTTCGACAACGACACGCTCGAGTTCCGGCTCGCGCAACCTTGCGAGGGCATGCAACCGGGCGACAAGTTCAACCTGTATCCGCCCGCCGCCAACTGGCAGATCCACGGCAATACCATCACCGGTTGCCAGACGCCGGTTCTGCTCGACGCTCACGGCAGCCCGACGTCGCGGGTCCGGGACAACCTGATCAGCCGCGGCGAGGCGACCGGCGTCAAGCAAGCCGTCGATGTGCGCGGCCAGTTCGACCTCACCGGCAATCACATCTCCGGGTTCGACGAACCGGGCGCCGTGGCGCTGTCGCTCGGCCCGGACAACCTCGGCCGCGCCTGGCCGAACCTGATCCGCGACAACGTCTTCCAGCGCTGCACCGCCACGGTGCGCGAAGCGCGCCCCGGCCTGTGGCAAACCTGCGTTGCCCAGAGAAACGTGTTCCTCGACTCCCCCGAACCGCCCGCGCCAGCCCCCCCACCCGCGAAGTAGTCCGCCCACGCTCCACCCGCGACTCCCATGAAACTGAGGGGCCCGGGAGCCCGCGAGGACGCGGGCGCTCCAGGGACTGGCACGGGGGGCTGACTTTGGAGCGCCCGCGTCCTCGCGGGCTCCAAAAGCGTCGTCACCAGTTTCACCTCGGTATGACCGGGCGGTACGCCGCCCGGACGACGCTGACGCATCACAATCACCCCAGGGCTGTTTCAAGATCTGGCACCACGTCTCGGAAGGCCACGCCTCCGCGCACACCCGGTAGGGGCGGCCTGTCCTCAGGCCGCCCCCCCCGGCGTGGGGACACGCCGGGGGGTACTCGCTGCACGCGACGGTCACGAATCTTGAAACAGCCCTGCAATCACCCTCGCCAGGGGGTGCTCCTCTCCAACCATTCAACTATATTACCCGTCGTTCACTTTCTTGTCCTCTATGCAGCTTTCACGTTCGTGACGTGACGGTGTACGCGCGCGCGCACCGTCGCACCCAAGACCGGACGCTTGGAGATTGGCAGTCCATGTTTGACCTATTCAAGACACGCGCTCAGGCCGTGAGCGCGGAAGTTCACCGGCTCCCGACCCGGAACGGTACTGTCGATTTCGTTCTCAACCTTCTCGCAAGCGAGAAGGTTGCCGACGCGGCCGGCTTCGGTGCCGTCTGGGCCAACGGCTCGTTCCTGACTGGCGTGGACACCGAAACGTTGGCGCGAAAAGTTCCCGGCCTTTCCTTTGCCGTGACCCGCGAACGGGCCAAGGAGGCGAGAATCGGCATCACCCAGATGGACTGGGGCCTGGCCAACACCGGGTCCCTGGTGGCGGACCAGACCGCCGTGGAACAGCGCCTCGCCTCCTCCCTGCCGTGGATCCATATCGCACTCCTGCCGTCCAACCGCATTCTGGCGGACATTCCCGCGCTGATGCAGAAGCTGTCCCCGGACAAGGCCGCATATATCGCCTTCATCACCGGCCCCAGCCGCACCGCCGATATCGAACGCGTGCTCACCATCGGAGTCCACGGCCCCGAACGCCTCGTCATCTGCGTCGTCGACGAGCCTTGGGAGGTGAACTCATGAACCGCAAGATGCAGACCGCCATTGACCAGGCCATCGGCAACCCTGTCCTCGGCAACGCCCTCACCCGATTCCGCGAAGCCTACGTCGTCTCCCGCGCCAAGGCCTACGAGGGGATCGACTTCACCGCGTTGAAAGAGCAGATTGCCGCCGCCAGGGGTCATGTCGCGGACCACCTCGCCGAAGTCACCGAAACGTTCAAGAAGGCGGCGGAAGCACGCGGGGCCAAGGTCTTCGTCGCGCGGAGTGCGCAGGAAGCCAGGGACTACATCACCGCCCTGGCCCGCGACAGAGGCGTGAGAACGGTCGTCAAGTCCAAATCCATGGCCTCGGAGGAAATCCACCTCAACGAGCACCTCAAGAAACATGGCATTCAGGCGTGCGAGACGGACCTGGGTGAGTGGATCATTCACCTGGCCGGGCAACGGCCCTCGCACATGGTCCTTCCGGCCATCCATATGGCCAAGGAAGAGGTTTCCGACCTGTTCAGCAAAGAGATCGGCGAACGCCTGAGCACCGACATCCCCCGCCTGGTCAAAGTCGCACGCAACGCGTTGCGCGAGAAGTTCTTTGAAGCGGACATGGGCATTTCCGGCGCGAACATCGCCATCGCGGAAACCGGGACCTTGGTGCTGGTCACCAACGAGGGTAACGCCCGCCTCGTCTGCACCCTTCCCAAGATCCACGTCGCGCTCGTGGGTCTGGAGAAACTCGTCCCCACGTACACCGACGCCGCCGCCATCCTGACCGCCCTGCCCAGGAGCGCCACCGGCCAGCTCCTCACCAGCTACGTCAGCATGATCACCGGTCCCACCCCCACCGACGATGGTACCCTGAAAGAACTGCACATCGTCCTCATGGACAACCGCCGCTCCGACATGGCGCGCGACGAAAAGTTCAAGCAAACGTTCAAGTGCATCCGTTGCGCCTCCTGCCTGAATGTCTGCCCCGTCTACCTCCTGGTCGGCGGCCACGTGTTCGGCCACGTCTACACCGGCGGCATCGGCACCATCCTCACCGCCTGGTTCAACGAACTGAAAACCGCCGACGATCTGCAGGCGCTGTGCATCGGCTGCGGCCGGTGCAAGGAGATCTGTCCGGGCGGCATCGATATCCCCGGGCTCATCCTCGAAATCCGGCGCCGGTTGGTGGAAAAGGAAGGCCTGCCCTTTGTCTACAAGGCGGGTCTTACGCTCATGAAAAACCGGGGCCTCGTCCACAAGCTCCTCTGGGCCGCCAAGCTGGGCCAAAAACCGTTTGCCCGCGACGGGTACATCCGGCACCTGCCCCTGTTCCTCGCCGGATTGACGGAGCACCGGAGCCTGCCGACCATCGCCCGCGAACCGTTCTCCGAAGTCTTCAAGCGGATCGCCCAACCCGCCTGCAAGGAAAAGGCCGCGTTCTTCACCGGATGTTCCATCGAGTTTGCCTTCCCCCGCATTGGCGAAGCGGTGGTCCGAACCCTGAACAAGGCCGGCATCGAAGTGGTCCTGCCAGCCGCCCAGACCTGTTGCGGCACAGCGCAACGCGCCAACGGCGCGTTCGACCTGGCCGCCGGGTGCGCCGTCGACAACATCAAGGCGCTCGCCGCCGACACGGTCGACTACGTCGTCGTCGCCTGCGCCTCGTGCATGTCTTCGCTCAAGAAGGAATATCCCCAGCTCCTCAAGGACACGAACCATCAGGACTGCGTTCCGGACGCGGAGAAACTCGCGGCCAAGACCTACGACTTCTCGTCACTGGTCAAGAAGCTCATCCACGAAAAACGCCTGACACCGAAGACGGGACACGGCCACGGCAAAGTCACCTACCACGATTCCTGTCATGCTCGGCGACTGGTCGGAACCTGGCGAGAACCGCGAGACATCATCCAGGCTTGCGGGTATGAGCTGGCCGAAATGTACGAATGCGACACCTGCTGCGGTCTGGGCGGAACCTACACCGTCAAGCAATCCGACCTCTCCATGCGCATGCTCAAGCGCAAACTCAAGAACATCGAAGATACCGGGGCGCAATATGTGGCCATGGAATGCCCCGGGTGCCTGGTCCAGATCGACGGCGGCCTCGACCAGTCCGGCTCGAAAATCAAGGCCAGGCACGTCGCCGAACTCCTCGTCGACCAGTTCTGAGCCCCCTGCCGCGAAGCGTCAGCGGCTCCCGGGCGGAATACCGCCCGATCATGTGCGGGCGTTACTCGCGTCCGGCCGGGACTTTCTGGCAGAGTGGCGGGACCGGCTCGGTCCCGCAGGCGCCGGAGCGAGCCGCTCCGGCCACTTTGCAGCGACCCCGAGTAACATGGGAATGAAAGGTACGGCTCGTGAGGCCCCCCGCATTTCGACCTGTGCGGGTGAATCCGGCCACGGCACCGTTCGTAGTGGTGGCGCAGTCCCGGCGGTTGTCCGCCGGGCAAGACACCATCCCGCGCCAGACCGCCGCAACGCGCCGGATGGGTTCTTGGCGCTCCACTTCGTTCCGTGCACTGCGAGCCCACCACGAGCAGGCGCACCCTGGCGTCCATGGCGGGTCCTTTTCTCTCTCAGGATTTACCCGCACAGGTCCCCGCATTTCACACTTGACAAAACGCCGTCTTCCGCGTATAGTCTCGTTATGATCAACCGATTAACCACCTACCGATTCAGCGGTTGACCGTGAGGGGTTGGCGGAAGTGGCCATTGCACGACTCAGCGATATTGCGCAGCGCGCCGGCGTCTCGAAGACCGCCGTGAGCAAGGTGCTCAATGACCGGCCGATCCGCATCGGGGCAGCCAAGCGCGAGGAGATCCTCAAGCTCGCCCGTGACCTGCGCTACCGCCCCAACATCATGGCCCGCAGCCTGAACCGGCGCAGCACGCGCACCGTGGGTGTGGTGGTCTACGACATGTCGACGCTGTTCTACCCGCAACTCCTCCGCACCTTGGAGTTGGCCCTGGCCTGCGAGGGGTACCAGACCCTGATCTGCAATACGGAAGACAACCCGGCCCGGGAACGCGAACAGATCGACAACCTGCTCGGGCGCCTGGTCGACGGCTTGGTTGTCGCGCCCGCCTGCGGTGTCGGCAATATCGAGTACTTCCGCGGCATTCACGATCAGGGTACCCCGTTCATCCTGATCGACCGCTACTTCCCCGACGAACCGTTCCGCTTCCTGGTCACGGACAACCAGGCTGCGGCCAGGAATGGGGCCGCGTGGCTACTGGATTGCGGGGTCCGCAAGCTGACATACTTAGGCGAGCGGGGCCGGAACCCGTCAGTTGACGAGCGCCTGGCCGGCGTACGCGCGGCGGCGGAGCGACGCGGGCTGGTGCTGAAGGATCAGGATATCGTGCTTTGCGACACCAACCGGATCAGCATCCGCAAGGCGCTCCAGCCCCGGCTCGCACAAGCCCGGCCCGGCACCGGCCTGTTTCTCGAATCGAACCGCATGCTGATGGGAGTGCTCGACACCTGCCGTGACATCGGCAAGACGGTTCCGGCAGACGTTCGCATTGTTGGGTTTGATCCGTTCGGGCCGGACCTGGCACGACCTGCAGACTTCGCGTCCCTGCGCGCACTCACCGAACCGGCCCCGACCATCCAGCAGGACACCGGGCGGCTCGCCGCACTGGCCACGGCATACCTCCTGGCAAGCTTCAAGGGAGAGAGCCCCGACGCGGCCGCTTGGCAACGCCGGTTGCCGGCCAAGTTGGTCGTCCCGGAAGACAATAAAGGAGTTGCCCCCGCATGAACGGAAGGCGCATCGTCGTCGAGGGACAAAGCCAACTCCGGTGTGAAGCGTTCGATGTCCCGGAGCAGCTCAAGGACGCCTACGACGCACTCGTCCGCAAGGACAAGGACTATCTCGGCGTCATTGTTGACTGGACGGACCAAGGCGGCTGCCCCCCCACCGCGCGACCTTCGCAACGGTCACTGGGTCACTGAGTCACTGCGTCACAGAGAACCCCCGGAACTCCGAACCTCTACAGAAGCGAAAGGCCAGCAACCATGAGCAAGAAGATCGGCGTGAAGAACGTATTCGTGACCGGCGGCAGCGGCAAGATCGGGCGGGCGTTGCTGCCCGAGTTGGTCGCGGCCGGCTACAAGGTCCGGGCGCTGCAGTTCGACGAGGCGATCGAGTGCGACGGCGTCGAACTGCTCGACGGCGACCTCCGCGACCCCAAGCTGGCCGCCAAGGCGCTCAAGGGCATGGACGGCGTGATCCATCTGGGGAACTGCAAGGAGAACCGTGACCAGTTCATGGACACGAACATCAAGGGCACGTTCTACCTGCTGGACGAGGCCATGCGCCGGCCGCACATCAGACAGTTCATCCAGGCGGGGTCGGACGCACGTGCCGGCATCTTCTACCATCCGCGGCCATACCCAATCGCCGAGGACTTTCCCCACGCCGCGTACCCCGGCTACTACGCTTTCTCCAAGGTGCTCGAGGAAGTCATGTGCGAGCAGTACCGAATCCAGTACGGAACGCCGATCACCGTACTGCGCTTCTCGTGGGTGCACGAGGACGACGACTTCCTCTGCCACGTCACCCTGCGCGAACCCAACTTCGGCGTACCGGTGTGGAAGGAACTGGCGCGGACTCCGCAGCAGAAGAAGTTCTTCAAGAACGGCCTGGACGGTGTCGCCTGCCTGGTGCACCCGGGCGGCCGCCCCGGCGTACGGCACATCGTCGGCATCAAGGACGCCGTGCAGGGGATCATGCTGTCGCTGAATAACCCGGCGGCGCTCGGGCACGCGTTTGCCATCACGGGCCCGTCCGCCTTCAGCTACGACGTGGCCGCCAAGTACCTGGCCAAGAAACTGGGCCTGCCGGTGGTCGAATTCGAGTGCGACGACTTCCATGACTTCAGTCACACCATTGCGAAGCCGCGCTCGATCCTCGGCTACGACCCGCAGTACGACATCTTCAAGATCATCGACGAGGGCGTCGCGTTCCGGAAGGCGGGCGGCAAACGCCACCCGATCAAGTACATCGGGTGAGGCGCGGCAGCGCAGGTTTCAGGTGTCAGGTTTCAGGTGTCAGGTTTCAGGAGGGAGCGATCGGACAGATCCGCCGGATCGGGCAGATGCGAGACGGCGGGAGCACGGCGCTCCGGCGACACCCGACACCCGATCGAGGGATGAGGGACCAAACCTGAAAGCTGAGGGAAGACGCGCCCTCGACACCCGACACCCGATCGAGGGATGAGGGACCAAACCTGAAAGCTGAGGGAAGACGCGCCCTCGACACCCGACACCCGACACCCGACACCCGACACCCGACACCCGACACCTGACACCTGACACCTGACACCTGACACCTGACACCTGACACCTGACACCCGACACCTGACACCTGACACCTGACACCTGACACCTGACACCTGAAACCTGAAACCAAACCAGAGAGGAACATATGAAGACGGTACGATTCGGAATCATCGGGCTGGGTTTCTTCGGCGAGAAGCATGCGGAAGTGCTGGCGGACATGCCGGGCGTGGAGTTGGCGGCGGTGTGCACGCGGCGGCGCGAGCGGCGCGAGGCGGTGGCGCGGCAGTTCGGCGTGCCCAAGCACTACGGCGACTACCACGAACTGCTGGCCGACCCGGACATCGACGTGGTGGACATTGTGACCTACGTCGACGACCACCGCGACATCGCCGTGGACGCGTTGAAGTCGGGCAAGCACGTATTCCTCGAGAAACCCATGGCCGAGAGCGTGGCGTCCTGCGATGCGATCCTGCGTGCGGCGAAGAAGGCACGCGGATCCTTGATGGTCGGGCACATCTGCCGGTTCGACATGCGCATCAGCCTGGCGCAGCAGGCCGTAGCCGAAGGCCGCATCGGCAAGATCGTCTCCA
The DNA here is from genome assembly GCA_001803235.1 of Lentisphaerae bacterium RIFOXYA12_64_32. GTDB lineage: Bacteria > Verrucomicrobiota > Lentisphaeria > Oligosphaerales > YB12-FULL-65-16 > YB12-FULL-65-16. Next base: position 27,606 of record MHBL01000007.1, on the reverse strand, counting down.
TGCACGCGACCCGGAACCTGCCGCGCACCGTCGGCGCCCAGGTGCTGGACAAGATCTCGCCGCTCATGGGCGACGGCATTCACGATACGGATCTCATGCTGTGGCTGACCGGGAGCAGGATCCAGACCGTCTACGCCCAGAACGTACGCGTGAACGCGTTCAAATACCCCGACATCGGCTGGGCCATGTACCGGTTCGAGAGCGGCGCGATCGGCGTCGTGGAGGACGTCTGGTTCCTGCCCGAGAACACACCGTTCCAGATCGACGCGCGCTTCGAGATCATCGGCACGGAAGGCGCCATCTACATCGACTGCGGCAATGCCGGGCTGGCGATCAACGACGCCAGCGGCCTGCACCAGCCCGACACCGCCTACTGGCCGAAACTGCACGGCGCCAGCGTCGGCGCGCTCCGCCACGAGCTCGCGTACTTCGCCAACTGCGTCCGCACCGGCGCGAAGCCCGACGTCGTCACCCCCGTCGAAGCGCGCAACGCCGTGGCCGTGATGTGCGCGGCGGAAAAGTCCGCGGCGTCGGGCAAGGTCGTGAAGATGTGAGGGAGACACGGGACGATGCTTGGGGGCGCGTGGGTCAGACCGGTCAGACGCGTCGGACAAGTCAGACGCGTCCGACGCCCCCGACACCCTGAACCCTGACACCTGAAACCTATTCCCAGGAGCCCCAACCATGACTTTTGATCACATCGGACTGATCACCAAGAAAAAGAAGGCAAACGAGGACTGGGTCGAGTCGACCCGCGTCTGGGTAACGAGCCCGAAGAATCATCCGTTCCACGTCGAGTGGCTGCGGTTCGAGCCGGACACGCCGGTCAAGGGCCCGGTGCGTACCCAGCCGCATGTCGCCTATCGCGTCAAGAACCTCGAGAAAGCGGCCAAGGGACTGAAGGTCCTGATCGAGCCGTTCGAAGTCGGCGGCTTCGTGCGTGTCGGGTTCTACCAGGCGGAGGACGACGCCGTGGTTGAACTGATGCAGTACGTGGGCGACGGCAAGGCTTGGTTCGGCAAGAAGAAGTGAGGGGCTCGGAAGCTGAGCACGGCGTAGAACAGTTTCATCGACGTAATGAAGGAACTCGTCGGGCACTGCGCCGGGAACGGGCAGCCGTTCTGCTTTGAAACCGGCCAGGAGCTTCCCTCTGCGCTCAAGCGGACCATCCGGGACAAGGGTTCAGGGGGCCCATCGCGATCGAGCGGGAGATCTCGGGGCCGCAACAGAAGGCTGACATCCTCAAGGCAAAGGACCTACTGGAACCGTTCCTTGACCTATAGAGAGAAGGTAACTGCCCCGGTCCCAGGGTTCAGGATTCAGGTAAGTTTCAGACACCCGAGGTCCATTGGAGCTGGATTCTCGAGCGGAGGGATGAGTTTCCCCTTCTGAATTGCCTGAACCCCGAACCCTGAACCCTCCCTACCTGAGGAGTTACGAGAAAAGAGGCCATTCGATGACTCCACGCGAGCGCGTCATTGCGGCGATCAACCATCGGGAGACCGACTTCGTCCCGTACATGCTTCCCATCGAAGCGGAGCCCGTCGGGCGGCTGGATGCCCACTATGGCGGCCCGAGTTGGCGCCAGCGCATCGTCAACCATTACGTCACCGCTGCGCCCGACTGGGGCTACCGGGGCGATGCCGTCAAACCGTACACGGACAAGTACGGCACCACCTGGCAAGGCATGAACATCTTCCACATCACCGAACCACGGCTGTCGGAGCCGACGCTGGAGGGATATCGGCCCCCGACCGACAAGGAGATGCTGCCGGATGCCAGGTTCGAGGAGATGAAGAAGTGGGTAGCGGACAACCACGACCGGTTCACCATCGCCGGAATGGGCCTGAGCTTCTGGGAGCGGGCCTGGGCGCTGCGCGGGATGGAGAACGTTCTGGTCGACCTCATCGAGTCCCCACGTTTTGTCGAGGAACTGCTCGATATGCTGATGGAACTGCAGATGACGGTTGGCGCACGGCTCATGACCATTCCCGGGCTGGACGGCGTCTACTTCGGCGACGACTTCGGCGCCCAGAACGGGGTGATCATGGGGCTGACGCACTGGCGGCGGCTCTTCAAACCACGCCTTGCCCGGATGTACGGGCAGGCGAAGGCGGCCGGCAAGTATGTCTACATCCACTCGTGCGGTGACAATTCTGAGATCCTCGGCGACCTCATCGATATCGGTGTGGACATCTTCAACCCCGCTCAGCCCGAACCGCAAGACCTGTACGCGCTCAAACGCAGGTACGGCAAACACGTCACCTTCGACGGCGGGATCGGCTGCCAGCAACTGCTGCCGCGGGCAACGCCAGACCAGATCCGCGCGGAGATCGCGCGCTTGTGCCGGGAATTGGGCCAGGACGGCGGGTTCATCATCGGCCCGACGAAACCGATCATGCGCGACGTCCCGACCGCGAATGCCGTCGCGTGCGTGGAGGCGATCCTGGAACAGCCGAAGGGGTAGAATGGCACGACCCATCACATCCCAAGAGCGCGTCATGGCCGCCCTGAACCACGCCAGGCCGGACCGTATTCCACGTTACGATATTCTCTTCAAGAGCTTCACGGACAACTGGCGCGCGGCCAAGAACCTGCCGGCGGAAGTGGATGCCGCGGCCCATTACCGGCTCGACATCCCCGGTTTGTTCGCCGTCCAGTCCGGACCGTTCCGGAGCCGGGCCCTACCGGAACAACGGCAGGGCGACTTCGTCGTCTCACGCGACACGTGGGGCAGAACGATACGGCGCCTGGTCGACTCCGGTTTCTCCGAGGTGGTCTCAACCGCGATCGAGAACAAGACCGATCTGGACCGACTCGAGTTTGACGATCCGGGGTCCCCCGCCTACCGCGAGGCACTCCCCAACCTCAGTGGCCAGACCGCGTATCCCTACGCCCGTGTCTCGGGTACCATGGGCCTGTTTCAAGCCTGTACCTGGCTGCGCGGCGATATCCCGTTCATGATCAACCTGCTCGACGACGAATCCTTCTGCCGCACCCTGATCGGACGGCTCAAGGACTTCCTCGCCGTGCTGGGCGAGCAGGTCGCACGCCGGACGCAGACCTTGGACTCGGCCTTCTGGGTGTACGACGACTTCAGCATCAACACCGGGCCGATGATCTCTCCGGACGTGTTCGCACGACTGTTCCTGGAACCCTATCGCGCCCTGCTCGGGCACTGGAAGTCCATCGGCATCCGGCATCTGATCCTGCACCATGACATCCTGAACGACACGACGTTGCCCATCATCGACATGTTTCTCGATGCCGGCATCACAGGTGTGCAGGGCGTGTATCCGACCGCCGGCCTTTCCCTGCCGCGGTTCAAGGCCCGCTACGGCAAACGACTCGCCGTGATCGGCGGCATGTGCAACACTCACACCCTCCCGTTCGGCTCGCGAGCGGATATTGAACGGCAGGCCGCCGCGATCGTCGACGCCGGCCGCGACGGCGGCGTGATCATCGGCTCGCATTCCATCGAAGGCTATATCCCGGTGGCGAACTACGACACCTACATTGGCACTCTGGACAGACTGGAGAACGTGGGTTGATTCCGGCCCGTGCGCCGGAGAGCCAGGAAAGGCGACTTGTGCGGCAGGAGACCCGCTCCGAGCGCTGAAGGCGCGATCACATACCAGCCCAGGGAAACGCCCTGGAAACAGGTATGGAAATGGTCCTCAGCCCTGAAGGGGCGGGACATCGCGCCCACACGGATCGGTGCGGATTGAGGCATGTCGCACCCCTTCAGGGTGCAATCGGCGGGCTGACGGGTACCCAGGGCGTTGCCCTGGGCTGGTATGTAACGCCCCGTTGGGGCTGGAGTCCGGCAAGACCGACACCTGGCGTCGGTGCCGCCCCGTGAGACATCACGGTAGGCGGCGTCCAGTACGCAGGGCGGACGAAACAAGGAGGACCGCAGATGGCTTACCGTTGTGCTGTTCTGGGTTGCGGCGGCCGGTCCGGGCCGCACATGCAGGCGTACAAGGACTTGGACAACATGCGCCTGGTCGCGGCGTGCGACATGGACGAGAAACGGCTCCAGAATGCCGGCGCGAAGTTCGGTGTCCCCGGGCTCTACACCAACCTCGACGACATGCTCCGCACCGAGAAACCCGACGTGCTGCACATCGTCACACCGCCCACCATCCGCGAAGGCCCCATCGAGCAGGCGGGCCGCGCCGGCGTGAAAGGCATCATTGTCGAGAAGCCGGTGGCGCTGAACGGGCCGCAGGCGGCAACCATCGCCGCACTGGCGAAGCAGTACGGGCTCAAGATCGCGGTGAACACGCAGCGCCGCTACGCCTCGAACTGCCAGGCCGTGCGCAAGATCCTGGCGGAGAACCGGATCGGTGACATAGTGTTCGTGCGCGGCGCGGCGCGCGGCAACATCCTGTCGATGGGCCCGCACCTGCTGGACCTGCTCCAGTTCTTCCTCAACGACCTGCCGCCGAAAACGGTCTGGGCCTGCGCGCACGGCATGAACGGCTACGACTACAACCACCCGGCGCCCGCCAAGGTGCTGGCCCGGTTCGTGTACCCGAACGGCGTTACGGCCTACATCGAAGATGCCGACGACGCCGTGTGCACGCCCGGCGAGGAAGGCTTCTGGCAGAACCACCGTCTCGATTTCTGGGGCAGCAAGGGCCGTGCCTGGTACGTGCAAAACCACGACTGCGGCTACCAGGCCGAGGGCATGGCCACACCCGTCGCGGAGCCGACCCCCTGGGCGACCGAGGACCTCACCGGGCAGCGCGAGTTCACCCGCGCCATGGGCGAGTGGCTGGCCGACGACCGCCGCCCGCACGGGAACCGACTCGACAACAGCCTGCAGCAGTTCAACATGTTCATGGCCACCATGCTGTCCATACATCTGCGCCGCCCGGTCGAGTTCCCGGCCAACGTGCCGGCCGACATTGTGGCCACGGTGGAAAAGGAACTCAAGCAGTGATGCGGCGGCAGGCACGACGGACAGCAGCAGTGGCGCGGGACCTCCGGGACCGCAGCAGAGTGCTCGGGGCCGTCCCGGCCCGAGTACCCCGCTTCGGCGCGGGACGCGCCGAGCCACTGCGCGCTCAGTCCCGTCGTCCCCGGGTGGCGTCGGGAACGGACAACACAGCATAGGGAGACCTCCATGACCAAGGTACGAATTGGTGTTCTCGGTGCGGGCCGGGGCGTGGCCCTGGCCAAAGCGATGTCCCTGGCGCCCAGCGCCGCGCTCGCCGCGATTTGCGACGCCGACGAGAAGCGCCTGGCCGCCGCGGCGGGCATCGTCTCCAAGACCTACCGCCGCTACGAGGACATGCTTGAGGCACCGGACATCGATGCCGTGCTGGTGGCCTCGCCCATGCCGCTGCACGCGCAGCACTCGGCGGCGGCGCTCAAGGCCGGCAAGCACGTGCTTTCCGAGGTGACCGCCGCCACGAGCCTCGAGCAGTGCTATGAACTGCTCGAGGCCGTCAAGGCGTCGGGCCGGAAGTACATGCTGGCCGAGAACTACTGCTACTACCGCCCCTGGATGATCGTTATGGGCATGGTGCGCGCCGGCCTGTTCGGGGAGGTCTACTACGGCGAATCGGACCAGATCCAGGACTTCAAGGGCGGGCTGTCGCACCCCGACACCGGCTACAACTGGCGCACGGCGGAACTGGCCATGCGGCGCGGCCACCAGTACATCACGCATAACCTGGGGCCACTCTACCAGGCCATGGGCAACGAGCGGATCAAGACCGTCGTGTGTCTGGGCTCCGGACAACACCACCTGCCGTGGGCCAAGGCGGACGACACCTGCATCGTGCTCGGCCAGACGTCGAGTGGGAAACTGGTCCGGATCCGCCTCGACTTCTTCTCCACGCGTCCGAACAACTACACCTACTCCGGACTGCAGGGCACCAGCGCCTGCTACGAAGGGCCGCGCGGCCTGAAGGACGAACACAAAATTCACGTGAAAGGCCAAACACCGCCCGGCACCTGGCAGAGCCTGGAGGAACTCGCCACGTACCTGCCGCCCGCGTGGAAGGCCTTGCCCGCCGACAAGGCGGGGAGCTACGACGGCGGCTCGGCGCTGATGATCGAGGACTTCGCACGCGCGATCCTGGACAACACACGCCCGCCGATCGATGTGATCGACGCCTTGAACATGACGGCACCCGGGCTGATGTCGGAGGTGTCCGCCGAGCGCGGTGGCGCACCAGTCGACGTCCCGGAGTTCAAGTAGCCTGCCCCGCCACGATCCATTTTCGCGGCGGGTTGAACAGAACGACGGCACACACCGTCACGGAATGAACTGAACCATCGCTCGGAGGTGCATGATGGACACGGTCAGATTGGGTATCATTGGTTGCGGAGGCATGTGCGGCGCCCACCTGAGTACGCTCGGAGGCAAGTCGCCACACACGTCGGAAGCGCTCCGTCCGTTCGCCGGGAAAGTGGAGATTCGGGGTTTGGTTGACGTCAACCTGGCAAAAGCCGAAAGCCACCGCCAGAAGTACGGTGGCGAGTATGTCACTGACGACCCGGAAAAGATCTTCAAAGACCCGAAGATCGACGCCGTACTGATCGCGACGTGGCACGACACGCATGCACCGTTCTCGCTGCGCGCCATGGAGTGCGGCAAGCATGTCCTGATCGAGAAACCGATGGCCATGACCGAGAAGGAATGCGACGACATCCTGGCCGCCGTCGACCGTTCCGGCCTCACCTACATGGTTGCGTTCCGCTCGCGTTTCGCCAAGGGCGCCAACGCCGTGAAGCGCGAGTTCCCGAAGCCGGATAACATCATCGCGCACGCCCGGACCCCCGGCATCTGGAGCGAGTCCTCCTGGGCGCAGGACCCGATCAAGGGCGGCGGCCAGATCCTCTCGCAGGCGTGCCACGTGGTAGACCTGATGTTCTTCCTGGCCGGCGCCGAACCCGAGTCGGTCTACGCCACCGGCGGCGTCTTCCACCACTCGCGCCCGGAAGTCATCGACACCATCAACGCGGCGGTCCGCTACAAGAACGGCAGCGTCGGCGCGTTCCTCGGCGGCGACGGTGGCACGGGCGGGCTGTTGACCGGGCACCCGCTGGGCACCGGCTGCCCGTTCTTCGTCATGGTGGTGGACAAAGGCCGCAGCGCCATTGCGCTCGATCACGGGCACAACTGTCGGTTCGAGTCGTCCGTCCCGGAGTCGGTCTGGAAAAAGCCATTCGACGCGGGCAATTTCACCGTCGACCTGGGCGAGGCGGCCGCCGGCGGCGTCCCCGACATTCTGCCGACGTTCGCGCGCGTAATCCTCAATCACGAAACGCCGCCCGCCACCGCGGTCGACGGCGCGCGGACGACGCGGTTCATCCTCCGGTGTTTCGAATCGGCACGCACCGGCAAGATCATCAAGTTCTGAGGCGGCGAAACAAAGAGGTTTCAGGTGTCAGGTGTCGGGTTTCAGGTTTCAGGGGGAACCGTCGTCAACGGCACCACATACGCCCCGTCCGTTGGGTCCGTTTCGTCCGTTTCCCCCAGCCATCAGAGGCGCTTGCGAAACCTCCGGTTTGTGCAAGCGGAGGGTTCGGGGTTCAGTAAGAGAGTTTCCTGCCTGAACCCTGACACCCTGAACCCTGGTTCCTGGCGCTTGCAGGGGTTCTGCAAGCGCCTCATCAATCAAGAAGGAGACCCCCATGATCCGACTCGGATTCGTTGCAGGCACCGGCATCTACCACGCGGTGCAGTTCTCCAAGATGTTCAACGGTCTCAACGAGCAGTACAAGCACCTCGATCCGTGCGGCGGTGGCGCGCCCATGACGCGCATCGAGGGCGCCACGGTCGTGAAGGTCTTCGACAAAAACCGCCAGCATGCGGAGAACCTGGCGAAGTTCGCCAACGTGCCGACGGTCGCCGCCAGCGCCGAAGAAATGCTCGACGGCGTCGATGCCATCTACATTGGCGACGACCTGACGCTGAAGCAGTACCAGTACGCCCGCATGTTCGTCGAGCGCGGCATCCCCACATTCATCGACAAGCCGTTTGCCGACAATGTGCCGGCCATCCGCGAACTCCTCGAACTGGCGCGCGATCGCAAGTGCCTGCTCATGTCCTCCTCGGCGCTGAAGTACACCAAGGAGTTCGCGCCGGTGAGCAGCGGCGAGGCCAACGTGGGCGACATCGTCATGGCCTGCACCATGGGGCCTGCCGACCTCAGCCTCGCGCGGCCTTTCCTGTTCTACGGCATGCACTCGGTGACCTTGGGACACTGCCTCATCAACAGCCGGCCCGTCGAGGTCTTCGACGTCGGCGAACGCGGCCGCACCGTTGTGCAGGTGAAGTACATGAACGGCGCACAGCTCACCGTCATGTGCCCGCACGGCGTGCCGGTCGGGTTCCAGGGCCTGGTCCAGGGCACCAAGGGCAGCTTCTACGCCAAGGTGGCGGACTCGGGGCATTTCTACTCGACCATGCTGAAGGATTTCCTCGCCATGGTCCAGGCCGGCAAGCAGACCTTCGACCTGCTCCAGGCCATCGAGGTCATCCAGATCTGCTGCGCCCAGGAAGAGTCCGTCCGCACCGGCAAACCGGTGCGACTCGGATGATCCTGAAGAGACCACCTTGTTGGGCCAGCCGTGCGTTCGTCGGGGGTGGGGGACGCACGGCGCAGGTCCACTGGCCCACCGTCACTGATCGCGATCGATTGCGGCCGATTGCAGTCGACCGCGGTCGGTGGGCTTCTGAGTCCAGACGCACCCCGGATGGAGCCCGCCGGGCTGCGGCCCACCCCATCACTTGCTTCGGGCATTTCCGCAATCTGGCAGTATAATTGCCTTGCCGTCGAATGGAGACCGGACGCGGGCCCGGGCTGGCACCGCCACCCCACCGCAGGTCCACGTGAGTGCTCTCGACGGCGCGTGGAGGGCGATTTCCGTGGGAACACTCCGTACTGCACTTGAGACAGGTACCCCGCAACTGGGCCTCGTCATGACGTATCCTGTGCCGGGCGCCCTCGAGCGGATCGGCGCGGAATGGGACTGGGTCTGGATCGACACCCAGCACGGCCAGTTCGGATACCAGGACATGCTGGCGATGGTGCGTGCCTGTAACCTCGTGCAACGGCCGGCGATCGTGCGCGTACCGGGGCACGATTCCGACGTCATCGGTCTGGCTCTGGACACCGGGGCCGATGGGGTCATGGTGCCGCTGGTCGACACGCTCGAGCAGGCCAGGAACGCCGTCAGGGCCGCGAAGTTCCCGCCACTCGGCAATCGTTCCTATGGCGGGCGCCGGCCCGTCGACCTGTTGGGCCGGACGTACGCGGAGACGGCCAACACCGACACGATGCTGGTGGTCCAGATCGAGTCGCCCGAGGCGGTCGGGAACGCAGACGCGATCGCAGCCACGCCGGGAGTGGACGCACTGCTGCTGGGCCCCAACGATATCCTGCTGCGCCACGGGCGGCCGGCGACCACGCCCCTGACAAAGGAGACACTTGGCCACGACCTGGAAGCAGTCGCCGCCGCGTGTCGCCGGCACGGCAAGATCGCCGCCACCACCGGCATGCGCGGCGAAACATTCACGTTCTGTGTGAACCTGGGCTACCGCATGCTCGCGATCGGCAACGACGCGGCATTCCTGGCCGCCACGTCGAAGCAGGCTTCCGCCGAGGCGCGCGAACTGCTCAAAAGTCTGCTGCGGCCGGGGTCGCCCTGCTGAGGCGCGAAGGGACCAGACTCTGCACCCGACACCCGTCCCCGCCGCCCGAGTGGAGCGGTGACGAGACGGTGACGGTGAACGAGCAGCAGGAGGGCGTTGCCATGCCCAGTCGTCTGCGCCTGGGGCCGTGTGCGTCGGTGGTTCTCTGCGCCGTCTGCTGCCTGGGGCCGCGCGTGACCGCCGCGCCCCTGTCGCTGCCCGCCGGCGGCGGACTGCTGCTGCGACAGGCGCCGTGACCGGCAAGGGGCCGCGCAAGAATAACTTGCCAGGCATGCCACGCCGCGAGACCTGGCGGCCACCCAAAGGCGCGGTATACTTCCTCGGTATCGCGAGGGACGATTGCAGTGGAGGACACTCACCATGGCCAGGACCATTCGCTGGGGCATCATGGGGACCGGGATGATCGCCGCGAAAGTGGCGCCGTTGATTGCGGCGGCCAAGAACACCAAGGTGGTCGCGGTCGGGTCGCGCAAGCTCGAGACGGCAAAGGCGTTTGCCGCCAAACTGAGCATCCCGCGGGCGCACGGGAGCTACGAGGCGTTGCTCGCCGACCGTGACGTGGATGCCATCTACCTGACGCTGCCGAACTCGCTGCATGCGGAGTGGGCGATCAAGGCAGCACGGGCTGGCAAGCACATCCTGTGCGAGAAGCCGCTCGCGGTTACCGTAACGGAGGTGGACGCCATGGTGGCGGCGGCACAGAAGAACCAAGTCGTACTGATGGAAGCGTTCATGTACCGCTGCCACCCGGCCACGCTGCACATCAAGCGGCTGGTGACGGCCGGCGACATCGGCGAGGTCCGACTCATCCGCGCGACGTTCTGCTACAACTGGCACGCGCCACAGAACGTCCGTTACAGTCTGCCCCTGGCGGGCGGCGCGCTCATGGATGTGGGCTGCTACTGCCTGAACTTCGCCCGGTACATGGCCGGCGTCGACCCCATTGAGATGAAAGCCACGGCGCTGATCGGCCCGGACAGCCGCGTCGACGAGACCATCGCCTGCACGTTGCGGTTCCCGAACGACGCCCTCGCCGTTCTCCTGGCGGGCATGCGGAACAACACACCGTCCGGCGCAGAGGTCTGGGGCAGCGAGGGCCACATCGTCACGACCACGCCGTGGTTCCCGGATGCGAAGCGCGCCGTCTTTTCACTGACCAGGGGCAAAGAGACGCGCGAGATCGTCATCGAGAACGGCGGCAACGAGTACACGCTCGAGGCCGAGAACCTGAACGCCTGCATCCGCGGCGAGGCGCAACCCATCATGCCGCTGTATGAGAGCCGTGTGAACACCGGCGTCCTGCACGCACTGCTGCAGTCGGCGGGCGTAATCGCGGGTTAGCCGCCTGAGCGGCTATCTCTGAAACAACATGTTTGTCGTAACGGGTATCGAGGGTCACTGAGTCACCGAGTCACGGCATCAAGTCACTCATCTCAGGAACCATCTCCCATGAACAAAACGATCAAGACCATTCCCCGTGTCGCCCCGGCGGCGTACCGGTATGTCCAGGAGGTGCTGGATTTCGGGTTTCACAACGCGCACTCCGTGGGCATGACGGCCCGGCTCGAACGCGACTTCGCGGCCCGGTTCGGCCAGAAGTACGGCATTGCGCACTGCAACGGCACGGCCACGCTGCAGACCGCGCTGTTGGCCGCAGGCGTGGGCGTCGGCGACGAAGTCATTGTCCCGACGTTCACCGTGTTCTCAACCCCGGCGGCCGTGCTGCAGTGCAATGCGGTGCCAGTGATCGTCGACGTCGATCCGGACACGTGGACCATCAGTGTGGATGCGATCCGCAAGCACCTAACGCCGCGCACCCGCGCCATCATCCCGGTGTCGATCTGCGGACTGCCGCCCGACCTGGATCCCATCATGGAGCTGGCGCAAGCGAACAAGCTGGTGGTGATCGAGGACAATGCACAGTGCGTGCTCGGCTGGTACAAGGGCCGTGTCGCCGGCTCGATCGGGCACTTCGCCAGTTTCAGTTTCCAGGCGTCCAAGACCATCACGTGCGGAGACGGCGGCATCCTGACCTGCTCCGACGACACCCTGGCACTGGCGGCGCGAAAGGCAGCCACGCTGGGATTCAAGGACTTGACGGTGAAGCCGGGTGCCACGGTCGTCCCGGAGAGCCTGCGCTGCCGGCCCGACTACCAGCGGCACGCGTCGCTGGGCTGGAACCAGCGTCTACCCGAGGTGGCTTGCGCCGTGGCGTTGGCGGAACTGGAACGCGTCGACGAACTGACGGAGATGCGCCGGTACTGCGCCATGGCCTTCGACCAGGTGGTCCGCGAGTTCGACTGGGTCGTGCCGCAACGCACGCCGGAGGGGTATGTCAACGCCTACTGGAACTACGCGGTGCAGTTCCGGCACGATGACGTTCCTTGGTCCAAGCTGCTGGATACGTTCGTCAGCCTGGGCGGCGACGGATTCTACGGCTCCTACCAGCCGGCGCACCTGGAACCGGTCTTCGCCAACCTGAACCGTGCCGTGGACGCGAACCCCGCGCGGTATCCGCACTTCGCCGGACGCCTCCCGCGCTACTGCAAGGGCATCTGCCCGAACTGGGAGGCAATCCAGCCCCGCATCGCCATGCTGAAGACGAACTACTTCGCGACCGACGCGGCGGACCAACAGGCGGAGATTCTTGCGCAGACGCTGAAGCGGTTTGCGTGAGGGGCGGCGGACCGCGTCCATCGGCCGAGCGAAGACTATCGATGGCCTTGGGTCAGAGAGGCGGTGGGCCCGAGCCAGAGGTGACCCAGCACACAGTGGCTCGGCGCGTCCCGCGCCGAAGTAGAGTACTCGGGCCGGTCTCTGGCCGAGGACCTCGGGCCGGGACGGCCCCGAGCACCCTACTGCGGTCCCGGAGGTCCCGCGCCACTGACTGCCGCGCTGCGGGTCAGCGCTTCTTGGCGCGGAAGGGCTTGCCGGTGCGGGCGGCCTCGTAAATGGCGTCCATCAGTTCGCTCTGGATGATGCCGTTCATCGGGCTGGTGCGCGGTTCGGCCCGGCCCAGAATGGCATCGACGAAGTTCTCGGCCGGCTCGCACGCCTTGCCGGTGATCTGCGGGTACTTGACCTTGTTCGCGCCCTCGAAAATGTTGACCCAACCCGCGCCCCAGCCGTCGATCTCGACCCGGCCGTTGTCGAAAATGAAGACCATGTGCGAACCGCCGCCCGGGCAGTTGCCGCTGATGCAGATGCTGGCCATGACGCCGTTCTCGAACCGGATCACGAACACACTGTTGATGTCGACCTTGGAGCCGTGATTGTCGATGATCGAGTACACCTCGACCGGGCGCGACTCGACGGACCAGCAGAGGCTGTTCAGCAGGTGCGCGCCGCTGTCGTACGCCTGGCCGCCTCCCGAGAGCGCCGGGTCCTGACGCCACTTGCCGACGGTCAACCGCAGCCAATCCTGGGAGATGAAGCCGTTGACCATCTCCAGCTTGCCGAACGTGCCCTTGCGGATCTGGTCGCGCAGGTAGGCGAACTCCGGCGAGCACGGCGTGTTGTAGGCAACGATGAAGACCTTGCCCGTCTTGTCCACTTTCTCCTTGATCTTGTAGGCGTGCTCCGACGAGGTCACCATCGGCTTCTCCATCAGCACGTGACAGCCGGCATCGAGCGCCTGCATGCCCTGCTCGAAATGCTGTGTGTGCGGCGTGCAGATCACGACCGCATTGGCCTTCGTCTTCTTGTACATCTCGGCGGCGTCCGTGAAGGACGGCGGCCGCGGCTTGTACTCTGGCATGGTCCGGTCAATGAAGCCTTTGACAATGTCCTCGGTGACGTCGCAGCAGCCGACGATCTTCACGTCCGGGTTCGCCTTCAGGGAACGCACATGCTTGGCGGCAATCCCACCGCACCCGAGAAACGCAACGCGGATCTTTTCCATCGCCGAATCCTCCCTTGGTTTGACCTGTGTCCGGGGGAGTGGCCCCCCGTGCAAGGATTTCCCACGCGCCAGCACTACTCGCCTATGATACCATGCGGCGCCCGCACTGCAAGGGGGACCTCAGGGCTGTTTCAAGATCGGGTCACGCCGCATGGGAACGCTCCGTATCGACGCGCGTCCAGTAGGGCCGGCCTGTCCCCAGGCCGGCCCCCCCGGCGTGGGGACACGCCGGGGGTACTTGTCGGTCCCGCAGGCGGAGAATCTTGAAACAGCCATGGGGGGACCGCTGGGGGGTGGAGGACCGGATCCTTGCCATTCGCCGCGCCGTGGCATACGGGATGGGCGAGGGTTAAGTGTGACACCTGACGCCGTGGTCGGCGCGGTCCGGCGCGCGCAGTCATGTGCCTTGCGTGAACGCCACGTTCCGTCCCTCAACGCACGGGCGGGGCGTGGGCGCCTTGCGGGGGTTGCGCGCCGGGCTTGATGGGGTAGAACATGGCGCGCTCGATAACGATGGAGCCGTCGCCCTGCAGGTTCTCGACGTCGCCGTGGTAGCGGAATCCGCATTTCTCGTAGAGCGTGTAGGCCCTGGGATTGTCCTGCATGGTGGTCAGTTCGATGCCGTCCTTGCCCGCGCTCTTCGCCTCGGCAATGAGGATGTCCATCATCTGCCGGGCCACGCCGGTGCCGTGGTACGCATCGAGCAAGCCGATGCCGAGCAGCGGTACAGGCTCGGTGAAGTACCAGAGGAAGAAGTACCCGACCAGGAGCGGCCCATCGAAGACCCCGAGCGTCAGGTCCTCGCCCGCCTCGGCGCGCTCGAGGACCTTCCGGACCGTGGCGTCATCGTAGGCGTGGGCGCGGAAGTAACGCTCGGACGGGATCGAGAGCCCCGCATTGAACACCTGCAGGGCTTTGCCGTCCGCCAGGGCGAGACGCCGCGCTGTCAGCGTGGCGCCGGCCCGGGTCTTGATGGTGATGCTCGCGTCGTTTTGCATGGATGCGGACTCTGGTGCTGGGCGCGGGTCGGGCCGGCCCCGTTTGTGGTCCCGCCTTCTGGGCGTGTCGATCTAGTGAGGTAGCAGGCTTTCCAGAGTGGCGGGAGCGGCTCGCTCCCGCATACCGGACCGAGCCGGTCCGGCCACTTTGGGCGTGGTTGCGCATCTGAGGTGGCTAAAGCGACACGCCATTCAGGCGGTCCCCGTTCCCGATGGCCACGCGCAACCCGGACCGCGTGAACGCGGAACTACAAGCCTGGGTCGTGTCAGTTCCAGTTCAAGTTGGTGGCATTGATGTCGCCCCGACCGCAGGCCGAACGCTCAGTGGTACTTGGCGACGATCTTCTTTGCGAGCCTGGCGGCGTCCGGGGCACTGAGCATGCCCATGTCGTAGTCGAAGGTGACCTCGCCAAGCGGCGGAATGACCTTGATGTTGCCTTTCGCCTTCTCGGCATGGTAGCCGTCCGGTTCGGCGGTGGCGGGCAGCACGATGCCAATGGCTGCCTGGTCGGCAACGCGGCAGATCCAGCGGACGGCCTTGTCGAGTTGGCTGGGGTGGTGGCGCACGTAGTCGGCGGTCCCATCCGGGTGGATCTGCAGGGTGTGCGCCCAGCCTTTCTTGTCCGCTTCATAGTCGATGAAGAAACAGACTTCCGGATCGAAGAAGAGGTCTGCGGTCAGGTCGTTGTGCTTCTCGGGGTGCACGGCAAACTCCTCGAGGCACCGGCGGTACTTCGGGCTCACCGCGATGTGGGTCGGAATGGTCTTGCGGACGCGCACGTGCTCCGGCGTACAGCGAGCCGTGTAGACCAGCCGGCTGTTCTCAACCGGGTTGAAGTTGATGTGTGCCAGATACATCCACTCCATCGGAACGTGCTTGAGGTTGCGCAGCGTCACCGACATCCTCATGACGGACGAATCGGCATAGAACTTGAGCAACGGTTCGCAGACGTAGTGCGGACCGAACGCCATCGTGTGCTCGTAGGCTCCGCCCAGGCCGAGGTAGTGGCCGTCGTCATCCGCGCCGCAGACGATCCAGGCTTTCTGGAAAGGTGCGTTCGGCAGTTCCCCGTGCAGCGGGTGCCGGTCCTTCTCGCCGGGATTGCCCATGGCCGTGGCACCGCAGTGGATGAAGAACGCGCCATACGTCGCCAGGTAATCGCGCGTCGCCTGCGGTTCGCTGAACATCGAGCGCATGGTCAGATTGCGGCCGTGGAAGGTCGCAGACCAGACCTGCTGGCCCTGAAACGGCAGCAGAACGGCCTCGCCGAACTCGTTCTGGAACCGCAGTGCCGCGACCCCCGTCGAGTACTTGAACACGGACGCGGACAACGGGCCACAATCGAGCAACGTCTTCTCGTTGTCGCCGAAGAGCTCCGGGGAAAGATGAACCGTTGTTGTCTGGCATGCCATGGGTAAGCCCTCCTTCTTCATCCTGTCAGCTTGGAGACGGACAATCTGGTGTTACCATATCGATGTTGTGCCGGGTGACAACCCCGGGAGACGACTGGCGCGCCGCGGCCCTTATCGCGAGGTTGCATGAAAGAGGCTTGATGCATGAAATGCTACAACTGCCGCAAGCAGGTCCCTGACGGGGCCGATTTCTGTAAGCACTGCGAGGCCGATCTGCGCACTCAGGACGACGTGCCGCACGAGGAAGTGGCTCGTGTTCTGGCGCAGATGGACCCGGCTGTGCTGGCCGAGATGCAGCACCTGGCCGAGTCATGCGAGACGGCCGAGGAGTTCGTGAACGCCATCTTCGTCGGTGCCTGCCCGAAGTGCGAAAGCGAAAACGTCGGCAGCTTTGAAGAGGTGGTCGACGTGGAAGATCCGACCGTGGCGCGCTGCTTCGACTGCGGCCACTGCTGGTGCACGGAGTGCGACCGTCCGGTAGAGGACCCAAAGGTGAGCTGCGGGCACTGGGCCGTCTGCGAGGAGTGCGGCAAGGACGATGAGTGCCCGTACCTGATGGAGGCCACGTCCTGCCCGAAAATCCGCAAGTGGCTGAAGAAGCAGAAGTGACAGCGGGCGAGCCGTATCGCGCGCTTGCGTGAGTTCTTCCGAGCCCGACGAGTGCCGGCGGACGGAACTATTCACGCACAAAAAAAAACGACCCGGAACTGAAGCTCCGGGTCGTTCGTTGATCAAGCTTGCGTCAGGGACGCGGCTTACCAGCGGCCGCCGCCGCCGCCGCCGCCGCCACGGCCGCCACCACCGCCACCGCCACCACCGCCGCCACCGCCGAACCGACGGCCACCACCACCACCACCGCCACGCTCTTCGCGCGGCCGAGCCTCATTGACCGTCAGGGCGCGACCGTCGCTCTCCTTGCCGTTCAGACCGTTGATCGCCGCCTGGGCCTCTTCGTCATTCGGCATCTCAACGAAGCCGAACCCCTTGCTCCGGCCAGTGTCGCGGTCCGAAATCACCCGGGCGCTGCTGACCTTGCCGAACGGTGCAAACAACTGTTCCAACTGCGAGTCCGTCACCGAGTAGCTCAGATTCCCAACATACAGATTCTTCGCCATTGCTTGCTCTCCCTTGCAACTCTCTCATGTCTCGCGGACATTCTACGTGACCCTTTTTTTTCGCTTTCCGGATCACCGGAGAAAGGGGCCGACTCTTCCGGCCCAGGAAGTCAGGAGCGGCTGGCGAGAGAGCACTGTCAGGACACTTGACTGGACCCCGTGCGATTTTTCTCGTTCGTCGACCCGAATACCAGTACAATACACCCCCGGAGTCAAAATTCCACTTGCCGCGTGCCGATCCCTCCGCACCCCAGGAATCGCGCCGGAGTTGGGAAGCTTGAGTCATAGGACAATGCGAGGTTGAGATGATGGTCTGAGCGGGACAAGGACAAAGTGCGGCATGGACACGCGCCCCACCTCAGGGCTTGCCCGCCCCACCTTCCCCGGCCTGCGGTGCGGGGGCTGGCTTCTTCTCCGCCGCCCCCGGCGCTGCGGGAAACAGGGCCCCCATCTCCTTGACGATGTCCTTGGCCATCTCGGCGGCAGCCAGCCCGGTCACCCTGGCCTCGCCGATGGTGCCGGTGACGTCACAGCTCTGCCAGATCCCCTGCCCGCTGTACACCGGGGTGATGGCAAGGTCCCACTTCGGTACGGCGGCGGTCAGGCGCCAACCGTTGACCACGTCGGTCAGCACAAAGGAGTTTACCTTCTCACGACGCCCATCGGCGTGGTTGATCTCCAGCACCTGCATCACAACGACGTTCTTGGCCGTGTCCCAAATGCGGAACATGATGGCTTCCTCGTTGTTCGCCAACTGCAGCGCCCACCAGTCGTACGAGTAGCCCATGTTCTGCGAAAACGACGCGCCCAGCCACTGTCGATCGATCCACTGGACGCCCTGCACATCCTGCTTCACACCGTTCACCGTGATCGAGCCGGTCGCCCGGCAGCGGGTCTGCGAGTAGTAGCCGCTGACCCCTTTGGGCTCACAGATGTAGCCGGTGCCGTTCACCACCAGTGGCGGCTTGACCATCTCCAGATCGAGTGCAACAGCCAGCGTCGTGTCGCCCTCGCGCACGGTCACGCCGAACTCGTACTGAAACGGCCGGTCCGCGCCGCGCCAGCGGAAGTGGTCGCCCCCGACCGTCTCCGCCTCCGCGTGACCTGACGCGAACTTGGCCAGCGGCTGCAGATCGCGATAGTGGTAGGTCTTGCGGTTTGTGACATCCACCAGCGTGGCGATCAGGTGCGGGAAACGGCCCCCCAGTTCCTTTTCGATCGGGTCATAGGTCACAAACGTGGTGAACAGGAAGTACCGGTGTCCGTCCGCAGCCGTAAGGTGGGCGTAGTGCGCAAACCACTCCATCACCGTGAACGGATCTTCTGATGGCAAGTGCAGCCCCTCGTCCTTCGGGAACGACAGGCGTCCCTCCGTGTACGGGTAGGCCAGGGGCTGCGGGCCGGCCGCGATCGCTTGAGCGGGCGCGGGCGTCACTACGCTCGCGGGCGCGAGGGGGCCGTGGTTCGAGATCGCCAGCGACGCCGAGGCTTTTCTGCCCTGTAGCGTTCCGTCGCTTGAGTTGGCCACCACCTCCAGCACGTACCCGTCGCCGTCTGCGAACCGCGTCGTGTCCAGCGTGAATGCCGGCTTCCCAAGCTTCTCGGCGAGAACCACCGGCGCCGCGGTTCCCTGCCGGCAACTGAGGGCAAACGTCAGCGGGTTGCCTTGGTCAGGGTTGTCGACCGTCCAGGCAATCTCGACGGGGCCACCGAGTGCCAGGTCCGTGGCGGCGGCTGGCAGCGTGAAAGACAGCGAGGGCATTTCAAACCGGTGCGTCAGTTCGACAAACGCGTTGCCTTTGACCGGCTTGCCCTCAATCGTGCCCGCCACGGCGCAACGCCCTTCCCAAAAGTAGAATTGGCCAAACCGCGTTTTGGGAAGAGGCACGGCCTGGTCCTGAATCTCCGGGGTGATAACCAAGTCCAAGTTCCGACTGGGCTCGGTGACACGCCACTTGGCCGAGTACCAGTCGCCGCACGGCGCCTTCCAGTAGGCCAGACGCTGCAGGTCGAAGTCCACGGTCATACCGGTCGAACCGTCCGCCAGCATCCAGCCCAGCCCGCCGAAGCCCTCGACGCGCTGCAGCCGCCGCGCGCGGTCGAAAATGTTGCTGATCATGTAGTCGTCGCCATTGTCAAGCTGCAAGGCGAACCACTCGTACGTGTCGGTCGGAAAAATGGGTACAGGCGAGACCATGAACGGGCCCCACTGGTGGTCCATCCACGCCAGCCCCCGGACCGCGAACGTCCGCCCGTCGATCGTCAATTCGCCCTGCGCCTGCATGCGTGTCAGCGAGTAGTACCACGAGTTCCCGGCATTGCCGACCTGGACGTACCCGTCCCCGCCGACCAGCAGGGGCGGCTTGTCCGCGGCCAAGTCCAGCGTGGCGGACATCGTGGCGCCGCCGTGTGCCTCGAGGCGGTACTGAAACGGCACGGGCGCGCCGTCGGGTCCAGTCTTAACGAAAAGTCGGTCCACACCGCACGGATTCGTGTGCGCCAGGTCGAGAAGGCCCGGTTTCGCCTGCAGTGTGCCGTGCTGCGTGGCCGTGTGCATCCTGCCTTCAGCTACGGCACTGATGTCGAACAGGCGCAACGAGTGCCCCATCAGTTCCTTGAAGTACGCCACCATGACCGCGTACTGCTTCCCGGTCCCCGGTTCCTCGATGTGGCACGACACGTACCACCACTCCATGGTCACGGACAGGTCCGCCTGGTGCGTGCCCTCATCCTTGGGGAACTCGATGTCCGTGCCAGCCGGGTGATAGGGGTACTTCTGCCACTCCGGGGCCGCCACAGCGCGCACGCAACACAGGGCGAACACAGCCCCAGCCACAAACTCCGTCACACGCCGAAGCAACATGCTGCACCTCATTGCGTCCCGCGCCTGCATTGCGCCCAACTCGTACCGTCAGGCGGAAATACGGCCCCCAGATTCGCACCGTCGAAATGGTCATGAAAGCAAGAAAGGATGGCGGAGAGGGAGGGATTCGAACCCTCGGTACAGTGTTACCTGTACGACGGTTTAGCAAACCGTTGCTTTCGACCACTCAGCCACCTCTCCGATGAAGACATGTGGCAGATGTCGGCAACTGGTTCCCTTGCGGGTTTCGCCCCGCGAGGAGACCAAACCGAAGTGGATCAGAGGTAATGTACTCCGCGTGCGAAGTCCGCGCAATGCGGCAGAGCCAGGAATTGTAATGCGTCAGCGCCTCCCGGGCGGAATACCGCCCGATCATGTGTGGGCGTTACTCGCTTGCGTCGGAGTGTTCTGGCAAAGTGGCGGCCCCCCCAGCCCAGCACCCGCCACTCCCATGAAACTCGGCCATTTCGCACACACGGCGCCCACGCCTGAGTCCCGCCTTTAGGCGGAAGTGGCAGGCGAGCTTGAGCGAGCCGATCCCCGGCCGCTCGCTGAAGCGTCGCGGCAGCTTCCGCCTCCTATGAAACTCGCGTGTCGCCATAGAGTGGCCGGAGCGGCTCGCTCCGGCGATTGCGGGACCGAGCCGGTCCCGCCACTTTGCCGAGCGGCGCCAGGCCGCAAACGCGGTGGCGGCGTGTTTCATCCTGAGATGACCGGGCGGTCTGCCGCCCGGGGACGCTGACGCATTACCAGGAATTGGCGATCCCCGCACGGCAGGACAATGGCCATGGCCGATGCCGTCGGGCAGAAATGTCAGGGGATGGGGTTCTTTTTCCCCCCTCGGCCCGCGACACCCGACACCCATCACAGAAGACCACGGCCCCGGAGAAGGTGTCAGACAGGAGCCAGGACTTGGCAACCCTCAACCGACACGCGCTGTTGCCTACCGCCTGTTGCCTCTCGCCTCTCGGTTCTTACAGATGCTTCTCGATGGCGCGGAAGAGCATTTCACTGCGCTGCGCGTCGTCGAACATGCCGCACCGGATCTGGATGACGCACATTTCGGGGGACAGCGCCTGGAGGGTGATGTTCAGGTCGGTCTTATCGGAGAACAACGCGTCGACCTGGGCGGAGATATTGTCGACACGGTTCGTAATCGGAGCGATTCTGAGGTCTGCCATCCCGGCCAGGATCGCCTTGTGCGCCTGCAAGACGCTGGCGCGCAGGGTCGCCTCGGAGTAGTTCATCGGGCATTTGAGCGGGAAATGCTGTTTGAGCTGGTAGACGGTCCGGTCCGAGCCGCCACCGCCCGCCGAACGTGGAGACGCGCACCCCGCCAGAACCAGCCCCAACCCCAGCCCCAGAATGGCAACCATGTGCGTCGGTTTCACTGTCAAAATCCTCCTTCATGTCCGAATCCGTGCCTGACGGTCCCGCACCGCGTGGCGGTTTGTGAGGCAAAAGATAAGCCAGAAACGGGCCGGGGGCAAGGCGTGATGCGGCGAACAAGAAACTGACCCGTGCAATAGCCGTCCCTATCGCACAGGCCGCAAAGAACCGACCTGTGCGGGCAATTCCAGCCTCGCCGAAGTGCGGCCGCAGTGGCGTCGGCGCGTCGCGCGCCGACGCGGGGTACGTCGGCCGGTCCCCGGCCGAGGGCCTCGGGCCGGGACGGCCCCGAGCACCCTGCCGCGGTCCCGGAGTTCCCGCGCCACTGTCCGCCGCCGCGGCCAACCGCGAACGGGCGCATCGTGGCGCTCATTGCAGAGCCTTCTCCCTCTGTCGACTTACCCGCACAGATCGCAAAAAACACGCGGCCGCCTTTTGACACGCGCGCGGACACGTGTACGTTGCTGTGTTTGTCGGCAGCGTGGGGCGGGAAGTCGTTTCTTTCTTTCAGACAGTGAGGTTGCGTATGAGTGGCAAGTATCGCAGTTCAATCACGACGGACGGGCGGAAGATGGCGGGAGCGCGGGCGCTGTGGCGGGCCAACGGCGTGAAAGAGGAGGACTTTGGCAAGCCGATCATCGCCATTGCCAACTCGTTCACGCAATTTGTCCCGGGCCACGTGCACCTGCACGAGTACGGCCAGATGATGAAGCGCATGATTGAGCGCTCCGGCGGTATCGGCATTGAGTTCAACACCATCGCCATCGACGATGGAATCGCCATGGGCCACACCGGCATGCTCTACTCACTTCCGAGCCGCGAACTGATCGCCGACAGCGTGGAGTACATGGTTCAGGCGCACGTGGCCGACGCGCTGGTCTGCATCTCGAGTTGCGACAAGATCACCCCCGGCATGCTCATGGCGGCCATGCGGATGAACATCCCCGCGATCTTCATTGCCGGCGGGCCGATGGAGGCTGGCCGCGCGAAAACGTCCAAAGGCGACCTGACGCTGGACCTGGTCGACGCCATGGTCATGGCGGCGGACCGGAATGTGTCCGACGACGACCTGCGCCAGGTCGAAGCGCACGCCTGCCCGACCTGCGGCTCGTGCTCGGGTATGTTCACGGCCAACAGCATGAACTGCCTGACCGAGGCTCTCGGCATGGCGCTGCCCGGCAATGGGACACTGCTGGCGACGCACACCCTGCGCCGCAAGCTGTTCCGCCGTTCCGCGTCACGCATCGTCGACATGTGCAAAGCGTACTACGAGCAGGGCGACGCGTCCGTGCTGCCGCGCAGCGTTGCCACGCGCGAAGCGTTCCTCAACGCCATGGCGCTGGACATCGCCATGGGCGGTTCGACCAACACCGTGCTGCACATCCTGGCCATCGCGCACAGCGCCGGGGTGGACTTCACCATGGCCGACATCGACACACTGTCACGCCAGACGCCGTGCCTGTGCAAGGTTTCCCCCAGTTCGAAGTATCACGTCGAGGATGTGAACCGGGCCGGCGGCATTCCGACCATCATGGGTCACCTCGACCGCATCGGCTTGATGCACCGCGACGCCCTGACGGTCAGCGGCGACCCCATGGGCCGGCAGATTCGCAAGAACGACATTCACGGCAAGGCGCGCGAACTGACCAACGACGCGAAGAAACGCGCCCTCGCCGCGCCCGGTGGCAAGTTCTGCCTCACGGGCATGAGTCAGTCGACCCTGCACCCCGAACCGGACCTGGATCCGGCCAACGGCTGCATCCGCGACCTCGACCACGCCTACAGCAAGGATGGCGGCCTGCGTGTGTTGTTCGGCAACCTCGCCCAGGACGGGTGCATCGTGAAGACCGCGGGCGTGGACCCGAGCGTCTTGAAGTTCTCCGGCACTGCCATGGTCTGCGACTCGCAGGAGGACGCCGTCGAACTCATTCTCGGCGACCGCATCAAACCGGGCAGCGTGATCGTCATCCGCTACGAGGGGCCGAAGGGCGGCCCCGGCATGCAGGAAATGCTGTACCCGACCTCGTACATCAAGTCGCGGCACCTGGACAAGGAATGCGCGCTGATCACGGACGGACGTTTCAGCGGCGGCACGTCGGGGCTGTCGATTGGCCATGTCTCGCCCGAGGCTGCCGCGGGCGGCAATATCGGCCTGCTGCGCCACGGCGACACGATCGATATCGACATTCCGAACCGCTCGCTGAACGTGCGGCTGAGCGACCAGGAACTGGCGCAACGACGCGCCGACATGCAGGCGGCAGGCGCCGCAGGCTGGAAGCCGCAACGGGCCCGAACGGTATCGGAGGCCCTGCAAGCCTACGCACTGATGGCCACCTCGGCGGCGTTCGGCGCCATCCGCGACATCAAGGCGCTCCAGCGCGGGTGAGCGAAACCGGCGCGGGGCGCGTTGGTGCTGATTTGGGCCGCGCGGAGGCACGTGTTTTGGGCATGGCTGGCGTACTTGGCGCCCCCCGACGCCAGCGGCAGTGGCTTGCGCCTGTACGGCAAACTGGTGCTCCGCGAAGTAGCAGCAAGGCTCCAGCCTTGCTGTCCCGCTCCAGTCTGCGACGAACGGATGGACGGCGCGGGAGACTGCAAGGCTGGAGCCTTGCTCTACTTTCTCAAGAGCCGCCGATCCACGGCACCGAACAGACGCCGGTATCGGTCGTTCGACTGGGTATACCCCGGGGTGTACCCGCAGGCCAGACGCGTCTCACGCTGGCTACGAAGCCTGCAGGCTCACGGGCGCGTTCCCTGGGCCTCTGCGGTTGCCCGGATCGTCTTGCGGGGGGTGTGAATTGTGTTTCTGCGCCCACGGCCAAAACGTGCTTATTTTTGGCGTAGCCGTCAAGGAATGCTGGGGCTATCGCAGGCATATTGTAGACATTGTTTCGTGACGTGTCCGTTTATCGCATGAACCCATGCCCCGGCACACCGGGGCGGGTGAGCACAAAGAAAGGCAATCGCGATCATGCAGCTCGACTACAAAGACTATCTGGACAAGGTGCTCGGCGGCTGGATCGGCAAGTCGATCGGCGGCGCGCTGGGCGCCCGGTTTGAGGGTATCAAGGCGTGGATCGACCTGGATTTCGACGAGATCATTCCGGACACGATTCCGCCCAACGACGACCTCGACCTGCAAGTGCTCTGGCTCAAAGTGTTGGAGGAGAAAGGCCCGGCTCTGACCTCCGATGACCTGGCCAAGGCGTGGCTCGAGGGGTGCTGGTACCCGTTCAACGAGTACGGCAACTTCCGCCGCAACTTCCGCAACGGTATTAAGCCGCCGTTGACCGGCAAGCACGACAACCAGTTCTACGAGTCCGGCATGGGCTGTCCGATCCGCAGCGAGGTGTGGGGCTACGTGTTCCCCGGCGCGCCGGACCTGGCCGCCGAGTACTCCTGGTTCGACGGCACTCTCGACCACACCGACGAGTCGGTGTGCCCGGAACAGATGTTCGCCGCCATGGCGGCGGATGCGTTTTTCAACCACGACGTGCGCCGTCTCACCGAGATCCATTTCCACTATCTGAAGCCGGGCCTGATGGTGACCAAGCTGATCCGTGCGGCGCTCGATGCGCACGACCAGGGCCTGCCGCTGCGCGAAGCACGCGAACGCCTGCACCTGCTCGGCGGCCACCCCGAGCCGTGCGATGCGCAGCTCAACGTCCCGTTCACCTTCCTGGCCCTGCTCTACGGCGAAGGCGACTTGGAGAAGACGATCCTCGCGGCCTTGCAGTGCGGCTACGACACCGACTGCACCCTGGCGACGGCCGGCGCGTTTGTCGGCCAGATCATGGGCGCTGCCGCCATGCCGAAGCGGCTGAAGGACATCATCGGCGACGAGCTGGTGATGGGCATCGAGTACCGCCGCAAGGAGATGACCCTGTCCGCACTGGCGCGCGACACTGCCAATGTCGGCGTGAAAATGGCCACCGCGCTGAAGACCGGCGTGGGATTCGTCAACGCGCCGAAGCTGAAGCCGTTCCCGAACTCGATCGCCAAGCCGCAACCGCGCATCGCGGTGGACTACCACCCCGAGCCGGCCGCCGCACCGGGGCAACAGGTGAGCGTGGACCTGACCGTCAAGAACGCGCAAGCCTTTGTCGGCAACGCCCACATCGTGGTGCGCACGCCCAAGACCTGGACCGCGGTGCCGGACCGCATTCCATTGACGCTGTACCCCGGCGTCGAACCGAAGGTGCACGTCAACCTGGTCGCCGCTGCCGACGCGCCGCGCTGGCCGCAGGGGCACCACTTCACGGCCACGCTGGTCCAGAACGCCAAGACTGTGCTGCAGGAACCGTTCGGCATTGCCGGCTCCATGAGCTGGCGTCTGCTGGGTGTGTTCTTCGACCCGTGCAAGCCGAACGAGAAGGGTGAGATCACCCGTGAGATGATCCTCAAGCGCGAGGGCATGTGGGGCCGCCACTACTTCATCGACTTCAACCGCAACTACATCGAGGAAAAGGCGGTGGCCGTGGACCGGCGCAAGGCGGACGTGAAGTTCGATGCCATGTCACGCATTCTTGGTCAACCGGCCGTGGTTCACTGCCCGGACAGCTTCATCCGGCCCGAGTCGCTCATCGGCCTGCGTGCCGAATGGGTCTGCTACCTGGACGCGGAATTCTTCTCGCCCAAGGCGCGCGAGGGTGGCCTGTGGATGGGCAGCAACGACGGTTACCGCATGTACTTCAACGGCGAAATGGTCAAGGAACTCGACGTGCAGCGCTGGTGGACGCCCGGCGCCTGGGACGCGAATGTGAGGATCAAGAAGGGCCTGAACCGGATGCTGCTGAAGCTGATCAAGCGCGCCGACAAGATCGAGTTCACGCTCGGCATCCGCGAGAAGCTCGCAACCAAGGAGTTCCCCGGCCGCAACGACTGGATCACCGACCTGGAGTGGGTCAACCCGCTCGCGAACGGGTGAGGGCCGGAATCTGCCTGAATACCTCTGCACGGCCGGGGACGCGCGCTCACCCCCGGCCGTGCCGTCTTTCCTCGACCTCTGCAGCAAACCCGACGGCCCCCGCAACCCGAAACAGGAGGGAGGGCCAGGGCATTGGGTTGCCCTGCCCCTCCCGCGGAACCGGACGGGCGGATTTCCCGCATCCGGCTCTCCAGTTGATGGTTTTACCGTCGAGCGGACTGACACGCAGCCGTATGGGCGGCGGTGGCCGCGTGCAACGCGGCCACTGCAGCGATGAACACAAGCTCACGATCGGCTGTAGCGTCGGCCTTGCAGGCCGATCCCGACCCTCTTGGAGCGGGGGCTGGCGAGAGCGGGCGGGCGCGCCTGAAAGCGTGTCAGGATAGTTTGATTAACCGCGTCAGGATAATCTGACTTTTCATCGCTTGACTTCCGCGGTTGTCGAGTATATTCATGCGCTTGTTCACGATTGGTTCTACGCGTGCCCGGGAGGGATGGATTCGGGAACTGGGCATGGCGCCGGTCTATGCTATGCTGTAGCACAAGGCGCGTCCGGCGATTGGCGAACGCGGCCACTACTACAGCGATGAACGCAAGCTCATGATCGGCTGTAGCGTCGGCTTCGCAGGCCGATCCCCGAACCTTTTGCAGCAGGCTCTAGCAAAGAACAAGAGGCACGAAGAACCGGGAGACAAGGTCCAAGAACAAAGAGTGAAAGGAGTCGCGAGGTCATGAGAAGCACAATCGAGAAGCACGTCCGGTCTGCGGTGATGTTCCTGGTTGCTGGACTTGTTTTCGGCGGGGCCTTGCCCGCCAGGGCGGAAACCGAGTTCACCGCGAAGATCAAGGACGCCATGAAGACGATGAAGGAAGAGGCGACCAAGCTCGGCGAGCCCAAGGTTGAGGGTTCAGCACTGCTCTTCGGCACGACGAAGATGAACGGGAACTACCAGATCGTTGATGCCATCAAAGAGAAGTTCGGTTGCACGGCCACGTTTTTCGTCAAGAAAGGCACGGATTTCGTTCGCGTCAGCACGAACGTGGTCAAGGAAGGCAATCGCGCCGTCGGGACGGTCCTGGATCCCAAGGGACCAGCCATTGCCCAGATAGCGAAGGGCGAGGCGTACTACGGCCTGGCCGACATCCTCGGCACGCAGTACGACACCGGGTACGAGCCGATCAAGAATGCGGCAGGTGAGACCGTCGGCGTCTACTACATCGGGTACCCGTTGAAGAAGTAGCCGGAGAGTGGGCATGGTTCAGAGGTTGTAACCACTCAGGTAGTCAGAAGCCAGGAGTCAGAATTCAGAATGGAAAGCGCAAC
>MHBL01000006.1 GCA_001803235.1 Lentisphaerae bacterium RIFOXYA12_64_32 | reverse complement strand
CGCTACTGGCGTCCCCATTCTGACTCCTGAATTCTGACTCCTGCCTACCTGAGTAGTTACGAACGGTGAATCTTTGAACCATGCTGGAGAGTGCACGAGGCCCTTGCAGGATCTGGTCGGTTCGTGCGAGAAACGGCTCGCGAGGCCGCTCGCCCTCCAAGCGGGACAACGGGGCGGCAGGGCCTTGCAGGGGCCTTCGGAGGTATGAGATGGCGAAGCGAAGAAGCATCGGTCTGAAGCTGGGTTTGGGGTTTGGCATCGTGGTGCTGATCTCGTTGGTGCAAGGGATTGTCGCGACCTCAAGCATGAAGCGGGCGGAGAAGACCGCCCAGGTCCTGTCCGGCGAGGATGTACCGGAGGTGAGCATTGCGGGCGATATCGAACGTTGCACCGCACAGATGCGCTTCAACCTGCGGCGGTACGATTACGTGGAGGACAAGGCGTCGATCGAGGAGACGCGTCGGAATCTTGACGAGCTCAAGCGGCAGATCGAGGCAGCCAGGGCGCACGCTGCGAAGTCGGCGCGCCTGGCCCGCTTGAAGGACGAGGCTGCGAAAGCCGCCGCGGACGTCGCCGAGTACGAGAAGCTGATCGCGGCAGCCGTGGCCTTGACGGAGAAACTCGCGCTTGTGCGCCAGGAACTGGCGACTGCGGAGACTGGGCGCAGCTATTACGCGGTGTGCAAGGAGTTCCATGAAGCGCAGAAGGTTGCAATGCATGGCGAAATAGCTGCCGGAATCGAGGGCGATCAACTCGAGAAGCGGCTCAATCGCATCACCTTGGTCGCGGACCTGATCAAGGCTGGGGACCAGGCCTTTGGAAGCACCTGGCAAGGCCAGCTCGAGCGTAATCCGCAGCGAATCAGCGCGGCAGCCGTGGAATTCGGGAAGGTAAACGCGAAGCTCGACGAGCTGAAGAAGATCTGCGACTGGGAGGGCGACCTGAAGCGCATCGAGGAAAGCCGCGCGGCGGCCGCCGCGTATCGGTCGGCCATGGACCGATTTGGCGAGGTGTGGACGGCACGCGAGGCGGTGTTGCGCCAGCGCGCGACATTGGGTGAGGCCATTTCCGAGCAGGCCAAGAGGCTGGCCGCCATGGGAATGGACGATGCAACGAAGGGGGCGGACGACACGGCCCGCCGGCTGTCCGCGTCCTCGCTGCTCGTCATGGCTAGCGTCGGTGTCGGTTCGGGCGTGGCGTTCGTACTGGCGTTTTTTCTTATCCGAGGGATTACCGGGCCGCTGCGCGGCGTCATTCGCGGCCTGTCCACGGGCGCGGTCCAGGTGACGTCGGCGTCGGGTCAGGTCTCCAGCGCGAGTCAGTCCCTGGCGCAGGGCGCCAGCGAGCAGGCGTCGAGCCTGGAGGAGACCTCGGCGGCACTCGAACAGATGGCCTCGATGACAAAGCAGAATGCCGAGCATGCGAACCAGGCGGACAGCCTGATGCGGAGCACGAAGGCCACGGTTGGCAGCGGCGTCGAGGCGATGCAGCGTATGTCCGAGGCGATCGAGAAGATCAAGACCTCGGCCTCCCAGACGGCCAAGATCATCAAGACGATCGATGAGATCGCGTTCCAGACCAACCTTCTGGCGTTGAACGCAGCGGTCGAGGCGGCGCGTGCCGGCGAGGCGGGCAAAGGGTTCGCGGTGGTGGCTGAGGAAGTGCGGAATCTGGCGCGACGCAGCGCCGAGGCGGCGAAAAACACTTCCGACCTGATCGAGGGCGCACAGAAGAATGCCGAGGCCGGCGTGCAAGTGACGCAGGAAGTGGCCAAGTCGCTGGCGGCCATTCAGCAGAGCGCGAACGAGGTAGCAGCGCTGGTTGCGGAGATCGCGGCGGCCTCGAAAGAGCAGGCGCAGGGCATCGAGCAGGTGAACAAGGCGGTGGCCGAGATGGACAAGGTGGTGCAGCAGAACGCGGCCAGCGCTGAGGAGTCGGCGAGCGCCTCTGGGGAACTGTCGAGTCAGGCGCAGGAACTCAGTACTATGGTCACCGAGTTGGTTGCGGTCGTGGGTGGCGCGAGCGACGACAATGGCCAGGCGGTGCGAAAGAAGATCGCGGCGGCGCCACGGACCACGGCGTTGGCTCCGCACCATGCCGCCGGGAGCGCACGGTCGAACGCGCGCACCGCGCTGTCCCCGCACCAGCCGGCCAGCACGGCCCGCGCCATGCATAGGGGGGTGAAGCCTGAGGAGGTGATTCCGCTCGACGACGCGGACCTGAAGCGGTTCTGAGGCCGCCATGGGGGCCGCGGCGGTGACCGAAGGAAACCACCCAGACCGAGTCGCCCCGGTACCTCTCAGCGGCAGCGGCGTGACAAGCATCCGCCACCAGGATGCCCTGTACCCGTGGCCCCGCGGGCCGCGTGCACCATCCGACTCCCATGTTACTCGCGGGCTGCTCTGCGCCGCCGCCCGGCTCGTCCGGGCGCAAGACCCGCGGCGGCGCGAACCGGCGCGAGTAACATCAACCTAGACCCTGTCCCAATGGTCGCACGGCGTCCCGCCCTGCGCACTCCGCAATGCCGGCGCAGCCCCTGGGAGGGCTGGGGCGAGGGGTACGCGCATCGGCCTGGCTGGGCTTGGCGCGGCTGCCGTTCGTAGTTCCGCGTTCACGTGGTCCGGGGCGACGTCGTGTGAAGGCGAGCCGACAGCGTGACCATAGCCGTGACACACGTTCGAGCGGCGGGCAGTGGCGCGGGACCTCCGGGACGGCAGCAGGGTGCTCGGGGCCGTCCCGGCCCGAGGCCCTCGGCCGGGGATCCGTCTTCGCGCGAGCAGCTTCGCCGGACAGAGCCGGCCGGCGCACCTTGCTTCGGCGCGGGACGCGCCGAGCCACTGCGGCCGTAACTCCGCAGGGTCGGCATGCCCCCTCACCTGCGGCCGGGCGTTCCCAGGTACGCCACCGCGGCCTGGATGAAAAAGATGGTACCGAGGTCGCGGACGTGATAGGGGCTGGCATCGGTGCCGCGCGGGGGCAGGACTTTCTCGATGATCACGCCTTTCAGGTTCGGGTCCTGCGGAGTCCGCATCTGCATGCTGAGGCAGAATGAGAGGGCGCGCTCGGCGCCCTCGAGCCAGCGCGCGTCGCCGGTCTCACGGTGCAGCGCCAAGAACAGCAGTGCGCCACAGGCGGCGCCGGACGTCGCGTGCCCGAACGAGGCGGTGTTGACGGTCCCGTCCGGTTCGACGCTGACCTCGCGGAAGTAGCCACCGTCGCTGCGCAGAGCACGCAGCGTGAACTCGCCGGCCGCCACGGCCGTTTCGAGAAATTCGCCTCGCCCGGTCTCGCGGTACGTGTCAAGCAGTGGCAGGCCCCACCAGTAGGTGTGGCGTGGGTGGAACCGCATCCGGTCCGGGTTGCAGGGCGCGTAGTCGACCCAGTTGCCACGCGGCCGCTGGGTTTGGACGAGCGTCTCGGAAACTCGGACCTGAACGTCGCGGAACCGCGTCTCGCCCGTCTGCCGGTACAGCTTCAGAAAGATGCTGTCGTCAAGCAACGGCCGGCCGCCCACGTTCTCCCGAGTCCGGAACGGGTTGGGCAGGACGACTGCGTGACGGCCGGGGTGATACGCGTCGTGGAACAGCCCCGCGTCGGGCATGTACAGTTTCTCGATGAGGAACTCGCCCGCCCGCACCAGCCGCTGCTGCACGTCCGGCGCGCGGTTCGCGTCGGCGAGGCGGAGCAGTCCGTCCATGCACTCGAGCACGGCGGACGTGTTGACGAACTCGGCCGAGTCCTCGAACGCGAGGATGAGTCCGTGGTCCGGCGACGTTGTGTCCCACACCTGTTTGTCGAGGATGAACGCGGCGCCGGCGTCTGCCGCCTGTCGGTACCGCGGTTCGTTCAGCGACTGTGCCGCGCCGAGCAGTGCTTTCACGGCTTGGCCGGTGTGCCAGACAGGGCAGAAGAAGTCCCACTGGCGCGTGGCGGCGCTGTACTCGCCGCGGATCGCGCCGCGCCAGTCGGAGTACGGGTGGCGCATGCTGTTCTTCTCGACCGTCAGTTCGCGCGTCGCCACCTGTGCGACGTCAACCAGCCAGTCGCACGCCAGGCGCAGGGCGGTCTTGAGTTCGTCGTGGCTCAGGGGCATGGGGGAAGAGAGGTCCCAGGTGTCAGGTTTCAGGTTTCAGGTTTCAGGTTTCAGGTGCCGGCCGTCGCGAAGATATCGATGATCCCGAAGATCTCGATGAAACCGATGGAATCGAGAGATTCGCGGTGTCGGTTCGGAGCCCGGAGGTGTCAACCCCCCGAAACCTGAAACCTCTCGCGGTGCTGCCCGCTCACCCCGGGTTGGTGTCTGGAACGCGCTGCACGTCGGCGCCGAGCGCGCGCAGCTTGTCCTCGATGCGTTCGTAACCGCGGTCGACGAACCGGATATTGCGGATGACGCTTCGGCCTTGGGCGCAGAGCGCGGCGCCGACCAGGGCGATACCGGCGCGGATGTCCGGGCTGTTCATCTCGATGCCGTGCAGTTTTGACGGTCCGGAAATCACAACGCGATGCGGGTCACAGATCACGCCGTTAGCGCCCATGACGATGAGACGGTCGACAAAGTACAGGCGGCTCTCGTACAGTTTCTCGAAGAACAGTACGGTGCCCTTCGCCTGGGTGGCGAGCACGATCATGACGCTGAGCAGGTCGGAAGGGAATTGCGGCCAGATGCCGGTGTCGATCACCGGAATGCCACCGCCGATATCCGCCCTGACCCGCAGTTCCTGGAGTGCGGGGACGCTCACAGCGTCGCCATTGAACTCAAGTTCCACGCCCAGGCGCTCGAACACACGCGTGATCAGACGGTAGTGCGTCGGGTCCACATTGCGGACGGTGATCGCGCCGCCGGTTGCCGCGGCGAGCGCCAGGAAACTGCCGACCTCGGTGTAGTCGGAACTGACCCGGTGCCGCGTCCCATGCAAGCGCTCGACACCGTGCACGGTGAGCGTGTTGGTGCCGAGGCCATCGATCTGCGCGCCCATTTCCCGGAGCAGCACGCACAGGTCTTCGATGTGCGGCTCGGCGGCGGCGTTGCGGATAATTGTAGTGCCTTTCGCCAGCACCGCGGCCATCAGAACCTGTGCCGTGCCGGTGACGCTGGCCTCGGGCAGGAAGATATCCGCGCCCTTGAGCCCACGGGGGGCTCGAAACAGAAACACCTCACCCGCGAGAATTTCCGCCCCGAGCGCCTCAAGACCTAGAAAATGCGTGTCGAGGCGGCGGCGACCGATCACGTCGCCGCCCGGCGGCGACATGGTCACCCGGCCGAGGCGGTGCAGCATGGGTGCGGCAAACAGGATTCCGGCACGCACGGTTCGGCACAAGGCCGGCGGCATGACGTCGGCACGGATATCCGCCGCGTGCAGGGTCAGGGTTGCGGATGCCGTGTCGTGCGAGGCGCGCACGCCAAGTGCTTCGGCCAACCGCAGCATGGTCAGGACGTCACCAATGGCGGGCGCGTTCTCGAGTTGCACCGGTTCGTCGGTCAACAGCGAGGCCGCGATCATGGGCAGCACGGCGTTCTTGTTTCCGGCTGCCGTCAGTTCTCCGCACAGCGGTTTCCCCCCCTGGATCTCGAGCATGGTCATGGTTGTTTCTTTCGTATCGCGCCGTCGAGCGGGTTAATCAGGCTGTAGGTTGTTTACAGCCGCTTGCAAAACCCTGTTTTACATGCGGAGTGTTCAGGTGTCAGGTTTCGGGTGTCGGAAAATATCTCGCTCAACCGCACGCAGTTACGCATTCCTGAAACCTGAACACTGAAACCTGAAACCGGCGCTTGCAGGGGTTCTGCAAGCGCCTCGTTTAGCTATAGACCGTTGGCTCGAATACGATTCATTCGGCCAGGCAGGTCTGCCGCACCGCCGGTCACCTGAAGGACTCCGCGGACCGCGGGGTCGCGTATTGCTCTTAACCTACAGCGTACAGTCTATCCACCTACAGCCTTCCTATTGCTTCTGCCGTTGCCGTGGCGTGATGATGACTCGCACCGGGGCGTCCTTGCCCGGCACCGTCTTCTGGTCGTTCCCCACGTACAGCGTGTCGTCTTCGCCTGACTTGTCGGCAATGTCGAGGACCGTGTCGGCGACCGAATAATTGATCACCAGATTACATGCGGCATCAGCTTGGAAGATTCCGTCCACCACGGCGGACCCCACGAACGCCCAACCGTAGCGTGTCATCGGCTTGCCGGTGTGCGTATCCACGATCCATTCCTCGATCGGTTCCCGCACGGCCTTGCCGTCCTTGTCCTTCCATTCCAGGTCGAGGTCCCCGATGTCACCCTGGTTCCCGTTCTCGTCCCGGATACGCGGTCCGTTCTTCAGGTTGGCCAGCAGAAGCAACGTCTGGAGATGCAGGGCTTTGACCTCGGTCTTCAACAGGCTCTCGTGCAACCGCCCGTCGGGCAACGACACGATGACCTCGATGACGCCGGATTGCAGGTTCAGGACCGCCGGGAAGGAGATCTCGCCGGTGGCGCGGTGCAGCGTAATACCGCCCAGGCGCACGTCGCCGTTGGGGAGACGCTCGAAGTCCACCGGGGCCGCAGCTTGGGCCGGGGCTGCCGGCGGCGCGGTGGCCGCGTCTGCGGGGGCCGGAGCGTTTGCCGTGGCCGGCGCCGCGGCGGGCGCAGGCGCAGGAGCCTGGGCCAGGGCTCGCTCACTGAGAAAGACAAGAAGTGCTGCCACTGTCACCAGCAGTATCGGTCTCATCGTCCGCCTCCTTTGTTCGCCTAATCCCTCACCGCGATCCACGGGGACGAGTGTCGGGTGACAGGAGGGAAGTGCTGCAATCGGCCGCGATCGACTGCAGTCGACGGCTATCGATTGCCATCGAAAGCCGCATTCCCTCCCCCGACACTCGACACCCGTCACCCTCTCTCCGGCTTGGCGTCGCGCGTCATCAGTTCCGTGACCGCCTGCCGCGGGTCCTTATCCTGGTACAGGGCCGCATGGACTTGGTCAATGATCGGCGTCTCGATGTTGCGGCGACGTGCCAGGTCAAACGCACTCTTCGTGGTCGGCACGCCTTCCGCCACCTTGCCGCCCATGCCGGCCTGAATCGCGTCCAGCGTCAGGCCGCGGCCCAATTCCTGCCCCACGTGCCGGTTGCGGCTGTGGCGGCTGATGCAGGTCACAATCAGGTCGCCAATGCCGCTGAGCCCGCTGAACGTTTCGGGGCGGCCGCCGAGTTCCTGACCGAGCCTTGCCATCTCCGCGATGCCGCGCGTCATGAGCGCCGCCTTGGCGTTGTCGCCAAAAGCCATCCCGTCGCAGACGCCGGCAGCCAGGGCGTAGACGTTCTTCAGGGCGCCGCCCAACTCGACTCCGATCACATCGTCCGAGGTATAGACACGAAACTGCGGGTTCATGAACGTCTGCTGGAGTTGCTCGGCCAGCCCCGACTCCCGGGCGGCCGCCACCACAGCGGTCGGGATACCCCGCGCCACTTCCTCGGCGTGACTCGGTCCGGACAGGACCGCATAACGCACGGGTCCGAGGAGTTCCTCCACCAGTTCGCCCATGCGCTTGAGCGAACCCACCTCGATGCCTTTGGCCACGTTCAAGTAGGTCACGCTGGCGGGCAGATTGAGCGCGTCCAGGCGCGCGAGAAGTCCGCGCAGGTACTGTGCCGGCAGCGCCAGCACGAGGAGTTCAGCGCCCTGCACGGCCGCAGCCAAGTCCGGCTCCTGCCGCAGCGCGGCGGGCAGCTTGGGGCCAGGCAGGTACCGCACATTCTCGCGTCGCTCGCGCATCTCGAGCAGGTAATCGGGGAATGGTCCCCACTGCACGACGTCGTGCCCATTCTGCACCAGCGTAATGGCCAGGGCCGTGCCCCAGGCGCCATCACTGAGGACACCGATTTTCATGGTTTCTCCGCTCCCTCGGCCTTCTCACCGGCCGCCGCGACGGCGGCCGCGTCCGTGTTTTTCTTCTCAAACTTGTGTTCCGTGCCGTCCAGCAATTTCCGGATGTTGGTTCTGTGCCGGACCACGATGGTCGTCGCCAGCAGGACGAGCAGTGCCAGGGTGGCGGTGTTCGGGCTGCCGCCCGTGACCGCTCGCTGAACCCCCGCGCTGACCGGGAACAAGACCGCCGCCACGACGCTGGCCAGCGACACGTAGCGCGTGGAGTAGAACACCGCCAACCAGCCCAGCACGGCCACAAGGACTGCGATCGGGGCCAAGGCCGCCAGGGCGCCGATCGTGGTCGCCACGCCCTTGCCGCCCTTGAAGCGCAGCCACACGGGCCACACGTGCCCGGCGACCGCGGCGCCCGCCATGGCCGCCGGCAGCCACCCGGGCCACACCTCCGGCCTGCGGTGCACCAAGACCACGGCCGCCACGACCGGCGCCAAGCCCTTGGCGCAGTCCAGCACAAAGCACAGAATGCCCCACTTCTTGCCCAGCACGCGCCGCACGTTCGTGGCGCCGATATTGCCGCTGCCGTGCTGCCGGATGTCAATCCGGTTGAGCCAGCCGATGATAAGGGCCCAGGGAATGCTGCCCAGCAGGTAACCGCCCAGCAATACCGCCGCACACATCATGGTAAATGTTGCTCTTTCTTCCACGGCACAGGATGAGTGTCGGGGGTCGAGGGGACGGGTCCTTGGTCTCAGGCGTGATTCTTGCCTACAGCCTATCTACCTACCGCCTAACGCTACGCGTTGCCGTCCTGGCGCAACTGGTAACAGTCCTCGCACCGGAACACGTCGAGGCCGAGGATCGTGGTTTCGGCGTCACTTCTCCTGACGGCGACACGGTCGCCCTTATTCAGGCTGATGCGTGCCGGGTCGTTGTCGGCCAGGAGGACGGCCGGCCCGCGCAGGATCTCGACCTCGATCAGGGTGCTGCCGTCCACGACGAGATGGTCGAGCGGCTCCGTCGAGTTGTTGAAAGCCAATCCAACGCCGACTCGGAACAGGCTGTGCGTGATGCTGCGGTAGTAGCCCGTACTGCCGAACGGCGTCGCCACCACCAGTCCGTCACCGACGACCTGACTCTTGTACAACTGCCCGTCCAGCCACAGCCGAAAGCGCACCGCACTGGCGATGTTCTTCTTGTTGACCAGCACGTCGTTGATGCCGGCCAAGCGGGTGCCGGCCGGCCCTTCGGCCTCGAGCCGGCTGAGCCGCGACTCGCGCAGTCGCCCGGCCAGCAGCAGTTCGACGACCTGTTCCTCGCCGTGGCGGGCGCACTTCGGGGCGGAACGCCGATCGCGGATGGGGCACTTGGGCACACCGGGGAAATCGCGTTCCGCGCCGAGCAGGGCACCGTCGCCGCCGTACGAGATGACCACATCGGGCTGTCGCTCGACGACCCGCACCGGGAACCCGCGCAGGATATCGGCAATGTCCCGGAGGTTCCGGCCGCACAATGCCACGCGCAGCGGCTGGCGGCCGACGGCGCTTCGCGCTCCGCACTTGCACTTGACTGCCATTCGGTTTTCCGATGCCTCCAGCGATTCTTCTCCGAACAACACTCCCGGAACACCATGACGTATGATAATCACCGGCAGCGGGAAAAACAATCGGCATGTGTGGGTGAATCTACAGAGAGGCGCTTGCAAAACCTCCGGTTTGTGTAAGCGGAGGGTTCAGGGTTCGGGGTTCAGTGAGAGAGTTTCCTGCCTGAACCCTGACACCCTGAACCCTGGTTCCTGGCGCTTGCAAGGGTTTTGCAAGCGCCTCCAGAGAGAAGGCGGAGCAATGGGCGCCATGATACGCGCGTTCGTAGTGGTTCACCGCGGCGGGCAGTGCGCCGAGCGGCAGTGGCGCGGGACCTCCGGGACCGCAGTGGAGTGCCGCGGGCCGTCCCGGCCCGCGGTTCTCGGCCGGGGACCGGCCCGAGTACCCCGCTTCGGCGCGGGACGCGCCGAGCCACTGCGCGCCCCATCACATCCCTGCCCCCGCCGTCCTTGCAGGGCCCGCAACCCGTGCCATGGTATGGGTGCCGGGCTGTGCGCCGCCGGAATGCAACGCGCGCAGTCCGCAGGGCCGGCACCGAACGCGCGTCGAACTGGCAGGAACGCCAGCAAGGTAGTCCCGTTGCAGTTGGCACATTTCATTTCGAACCCCAATGACAGGGTCGCCCGGTGCATCCGCTGGTTCGGTCGGCACCGCCTGATCCTGCTCAGCATTCTGGTCGGATTCCTGGCCGGAATGCTGGCCGTGCTGCTGAAGATATTCATCCATTTCCTCCAGGATTGGCTGAAGGGAGGCTTGGACCCGTCCGGGCCGAACTGGCGCCTGATTGTGCTGCCGGTGGTGGGGGTGCTGATTTCGGTGCTGTTCGTGCGGTTCGTGCTGCGCCGGCCGCTGGCCAAAGGGCTCAGCAGCCTGATCTACGCCATGTCCGGCGAGAAGACCAGCATTCCGCGGTCGCACACTTACGCGCACCTGCTGACCAGTGCGCCCACGGTCGCGTTCGGCGGTTCGGTGGGGTTGGAGGCGCCCATTGTTCTGACCGGCGCGGCGGTCGGCGACAACGTGGCGCAGAGCCTGCGGCTGAGCAACCAGGAGCGGACGCTGCTGGCGGCGTGCGGTTCGGCGGCCGGGATTGCCGCCATCTTCAACAGCCCGGTCGCCGGGGTCGTGCTCGCCTTCGAAGTCCTGCTCACCGAGGTCACGGCCCCGGCGTTCGTGCCGTTGCTGATCGCCGCGGCGACGGGCGCGGTAGTGTCACGGGTCACGTACAGCGGCCAGTTGTTCTTCCTCATTACTCAAGGCTGGGTCATGCGTGCTCTGCCCTACTACGTCGTGCTGGGGTTGGGGTGCGGGCTGCTCTCCGCCTACATCATCCGCGTCAGTTTCTTCATGGAGCGTCTGTTCACGCGCTGGAAATCGACCTACATCAAGGCGCTGGTCGGAAGCCTGGCGGTCGGAATCCTGCTGTTCCTCATGCCGCCGCTGTACGGGGAGGGCTATGACACGGTCGCGGTGCTGTTTGCCGGCCAGTCGTCGCAGTTGCTCGACGGCACGGTGTTCCAGGACCTCGGCCAGACGCTTTGGCTCCCGGTCCTGTTCAGCGTCGCGATCATCCTGGTCAAGGTCGTGGCCACCGCAGTCACGGTCGGAGCGGGCGGGAACGGCGGCATCTTTGCGCCGTCCCTGTTCACCGGGGCCCTGGTCGGGTTCGCGTTCACCCAGACGGTGGGACTGCTCGGGTTGGCGGAGCTGAACCAGTCGAACTTTGTCGCCGTAGCCATGGCGGGCGTCCTGGCCGGTGTCATCCACGCGCCGCTGACGGCGATTTTTCTGATTGCCGAAGTGACGGGCGGTTACGTGCTGTTCATCCCGTTGATGATCGTGGCGGCGTTGTCGTACGTCGTGTCACGCATCTTCGAGCCGTACTCCGTCTACACCAAGATCCTGGCCAGCCAGGGAATGTGGTCGCAGCACAACCACGACCGGACCGTGCTGGCCAGGATGGATCTGGACGCGCTGCTGGAAACAGACTTCGCGACCGTGACGCCCCAGACGACACTCGGCGAACTGGCCGAGATCATCGCTCAAAGCACGCGTAACATCTTCCCGGTGGTGAACCCGAACGGCAAACTGCTCGGGGTCATCTACCTGGACGACATCCGACCTTACATGTTCCGTACCGATCTGTACCAGGTCCTGGTCGCCGACGACGTCATGAACCGGCCGCCCGCCGTCATCGAGCGCGACTTGGAAATGGCGCGGGTTATGCGCCTGTTCGAGAAACACCGGGCGTGGAATCTACCGGTCACGGACAAGGGTCGGTATGTCGGCTTCGTCTCGCAGTCGCGGATTCTCAGCACCTACCGCCGCACGCTGATGCTGCAGGAGTCCACCCGCCAACCGGATGAGATGAGCGAAATGGCCGCGGCTGAGGTCCTTTCGGAACCGGAACCACCGCGGGACGTCTGACGACTGCCACCGGGGAGAGTGATGGGGGCGGGGGGAAGACGCTGCTTTCGACGGCAGTCGAAAGCCGTCAGACGCTATCGAGTGCAGCATTTCCCCCTTGATCCTGGTCCCCCGAGCGAGCATCAGAAGTAGTACCAGACGCTATCATAGTCGGCAGCCTGCTCGCCGGACTCCGTCAACCGCGTCAGGTACTCGAGGATAGGCACGTCGGCACCGACATAGGAGTCGCGCTGGGCAATGTTCTTCTCCCACGGGTGGAATTCGTAAAGTCGTGAACCGTCGGGCAGGATCGAGATCAGGTCGCGGTGCTGGATGGCTCGGAGATGGTTCTTACCCAACCCGGGGAGGTTGTAGACCGGTTCGTCGGTACGACGCGAGCCCGGGAGCAGCCTTGCTTCCTCCTTCTGCTCTTGCAGGATCCGCGCCAGGGGCACGCGGTAGGCGCGGGTTTCCTCTTTGCCCTTGGGCACAAAGGTGTAGTAGGGGTCGATACCCGAACGGCGCAGCAGGAGCCGCAGCCCCGCGGCCTCGAAGCGTCGTGACACGTAGAATGTGTACACCAGTTGATTGTAGAGCGCGATGCCCTGGCGCCGAAGCAGGTCCACGGCCGTGACGAGGTCGGGCGTGATCTCGTAGACGTGCTCGACGTGCGTCACGACGCACACCTCGCGCCGCCCCGGTTGGCGCAGGCTGCCCAGAAAAGCGGCGAGGTCCGGGGTGATGCGCATGGGCAACGTCACCGGGACGCGCGTGCCGATGCGGATCATGTCCACGTGCGGGATCGCCGCAATGCGGTTCAGAACCCAGGCCAGGTCCGCGTCCGGCATGGCCAGCGGGTCGCCGCCGGTCACCAGCACTTCGCGGATGGCCGGGTGCTGCTCCAGCCAGGCGCACGCCGCCTCGATCTGGTCGCGGTGCGCCAAGGCGTTCGGCATCATGGGCGCCTCGATCTCCCAGTTCCGCTGGCAGTACACGCAGATCTGGGGGCAGGTGTTGAACGGCTTGAGGATCGCAACGGCCGGATACCGTCGCGTGACCAGGTCGATGGGCGACGTGTCGTGTTCGCGCATGAAATCGCAGACCACGGCGCGGTCATCGGTGCTGCCGGCCATGCGCTCGGCGTAGTCCAGCGGCGGCAGCACCTGCATGCGAACGGCGCGGTCACGACCGGCCGCGGGATCGTCGTCCATCAGGCTGGCGTAGTACGGCGTGATGCCGAACGGGACCTTGGCTTCGCACGCGCACTGGACGGCCTGGCGTTCGTCGTCGCGCAGGCAGACAAGTCTTGCCAACGTTTCCGCGTCGCGAATGATGTGCCGATTCTGCCAGTTCCAGTCCTGCCAGTCGGCATCACTGCCGTGCAGGGTCGCCAGGATATGCTGGCGGCGTGCCTGGCGGCGGGCCACCGCATCGGGGGACATCCCGTCCGGATAGCGATTCAACCGCGCCTCAACGGTCCCCCAGAGCCGGTCGAGTTCATCCGACCGGGCGAGTGCCGCCTCGCGGCCCTGCAATCCAGCAACCGTCACGTCGTTGGAGAGGACCTCGATCTTGGCCTGGCCCAGGATGCCAAGCAGCAGGTGACTGACATCGGCGAAGAACGCCGGCTGCAGGTCGGGCCGCCCCAGCCCCCGCACCACATCCCAGATGGCCTGCGTGACGCTGAATTTGGCGAGCGCTTCCGAGCGGGCCGACAGCATGCCGCGCAGCGCCCTGGCGCAGTCGCGCATCACGACGAAGCGGCTGTCATGCACCGCGTCCGCCGCCGACTCGTACTGCAGCTTTGACACCACGGCGTAGAGTTGCCGGCGCACGTCGTCCAGGCTCTCGCAAGAGACCAGCCACGGCGAAAGAAGGTCACCGAACAGCCCACGGAAGGCCGCTGCGGTCAGGACTTCCGTCGGGAATGTGCGTGTATCGTTCGACATATCTCGGTCCTCCTTCTCAACTGTGCCTGCGCGCCGCGACGACGGCACCCGGCTGACTCCGTCTCGGCACCCCTCGCTCTCTTACGCGTCCCGGTCGTCCAGCGGCACATACTGCTTGCCGAATTCGCCCACATACACGGCGCGCGGCCGGAAAATGCGGTTGTGCTCAAGGTACTCGGCGACACGCGCCGTCCAGCCCGACACGCGACTGACGGCGAACAGGGGCGTGAACATCTCGCTGGGCACACCCAACGCCTTGTAGACCAAGCCCGAATAGAAATCGACGTTCGGGAATATCCCCTTCTGCGCGCCCAGCGACCGGACGACCTCCTTTTCCAGCGCCTCGGCCACGCGGTACAAAGGCCGCACTTCCGGGTGCGACCGTGACAGGTACTTGGCCAGTGGGCCCAGGATGCGCGCGCGCGGATCGTAGGTCTTGTACACCCGGTGTCCGAAGCCCAGGATCTTCCGTTTCTCTTTCAGCGCCGTTCGGCACCAGGCCTTGACGTGCCGCGGGTGCTCGATCTCCTCCAGCATGCCGAGCACCAGTTCGTTGGTGCCGCCGTGCAGCGGACCGCTGAGCGCCCCGATCCCGGCGCCGACCGCGAAGTAGATGTCCGCCAGGGTCGACGCCACCACCAGCGCCGCGAACGTGCTGGCGTTCATGCCGTGGTCGGCGTGCAGGACCAGCGCCACATCCATGATCCGTTCCTCGACCGGGTCCGGACGGCGGCCCGTGATGACGTACAGAAGGTTGCCGGCGTGCGAGAGCTCCGGATCGGGCTCCAGCGGGAGCCGGCTTTGGCGGATCCGCGCCACGGCCCCGCAGATCGTCCCCATGCCGGCAATCAGGTGATGACAGGCCGCTTCGTCAATGCCGCTGCTCAGTGTCGGCGACGGCGCTGACGACGGCGCGGTCTTCGCCGGCTGACTGAACTCGTACACCGCCTGCTTGCCGCCGGTCGGCGATGTCTCCATGGGAATGGAGTCCTCGTCACTGCCGATGAGGGCGCGTACGCCCGGCGACACGGGACGGCGGCCTTTGTCCAGCCCCGTCTGGGCCAGACGCATCAGGTTGGCGCCCAGGCGCAGCCCGGCCATGGTGCTCATCTCTTCGAGCGGGAAGCTGTACAGCCTGCGGATCGTCCGGGGCGTGTGCCGGTACTTCGTGAGTTTGGCATCGAACCGTTCCAGTTCGGCGCACGTGGGCAGATGCCCGTAGAACAGCAGGTACGACGTCTCCTCGAACGTCGAACTGGCGGCCAGATCGAAGATGTCGTAGCCGCGGTAGATCAGCCAGCCCTTCGAGCCGTTCACATACCCGATCCGCGACTCGCAGGCGATCGCGCCCTCCAGACCAGGCCCCACCTTGCAGTCGACCGGCCAGGTCAGCGATCCGGTCACGTTCGGCTCGGGCTCGTTGTGCGTCTCGCGACGCGCCTTCTCGCCAGCGGTCAGGATCAAGTCCCGAATCTGTTTCAGTTCCCGCTTCTGGTTCATCGTTTGACCCTCCTTCGCGACCATTACACCCGCATGGGATCCATTCTCCGACCGCAGAACCCAAAGACGCGCAAGGCAGTCCACCCCCTGACGCGTCAGCCCTTCGTGCCGTTGCTTCCCGATTCCGGAACCTGTGCTGCGGGATCGCGGTAAGGGGGCGTGAAGTAGCCGAGCCCCCCCGGTTGCGCGAGCCCGCCACCCGGGCCGAACGCGGCCGCACCGCCCACCATCGCATCGTGGTCCAGCGCCTCCCGTCCCGGCGGCTGCCCGGGGAGTGTCTCCACGTGGAGGGTCCGCGTGGGGAATGCGAACTCGACCCCGAGTTCGCGGGCCAG
Organism: Lentisphaerae bacterium RIFOXYA12_64_32; assembly: GCA_001803235.1. Classification (GTDB taxonomy): domain Bacteria; phylum Verrucomicrobiota; class Lentisphaeria; order Oligosphaerales; family YB12-FULL-65-16; genus YB12-FULL-65-16. Next base: position 41,657 of record MHBL01000006.1, on the reverse strand, counting down.
GCGCAGCACTTCCAGGTAGATATTCTGCCGCTGAACCAGTTCCGTAGCCCAGTCCGGGACCTCCAGGAAGCAATACAGCATGACCTCCAGGTACGAGTCGCCATACCCGTTGAACACCACGTGGTAGTAGTCCTTGCGCGTGTACGGGTTGGCTTTGACGATGTTCTTGATGCCTTCGAGAAAAGACTCCACCCTCTCGGCCGGCGTGTCGTACGTGATCCCGAAGAACGTCTTGATCCGGCGGTACTTCCGTGCACCCATGTTGTCGATGTTGGTGTTGGCCACGACTGAATTGGGGACCGACACGAGGGAATTGTAGAAGGTGCGGATGCGGGTGGACCGGAACCCGATTTCTTCGACCGTGCCTTCAATCTTGTCCACCAGAACCCAGTCCCCGATGCGGAACGGCCGGTCAGTGAGGATCATGATCGACCCGAACAGGTTGGCGCACATGTCCTTGGCGGCCAAGGCAAACGCCAAGCCGCCGATACCCAGGCCGGCGAGGACGGACATGACGTTGAAGCCCAGGTTCTGGACCGTCAGCAGGACACCGAACAGCACGACGCCGATCCGCAGCGCCTTGCGCACCAAGGGCACAAACTGGTCATCAAGCAGGGTTTCGGAATTCTGTGCCCAGTGCGCCAGGTAATCGCTCAATACGTCAGCCAAGTTGTAGAAACACCACACCAACCCGGCACAGAACATCAGGTGAACAACGAGTATCAGAGCCGTCTGGAACAACCCCTCGAAGCGGAGCAGGCGGATGGCGAGGAACCAGAACGCACTGGCCACGACCATTCCGGCTGGACGCTGGATCGCGACCAGGATGCGGTCATCCCACAGGGACGCGGAACGGGCTGTCAGACGCCTCGCCCAGCGGCACGCCTGCTGGGCGATGAACCAGAACACCAGTCCCAAAAACATGCCGCCCAGAAGCCCGAGCCACTGCCAGTTGGGCAACCCGATCGTGGTTTCGCGCGCCCACTCGGGAATGCTGCGTTCTATCCACGGCTCGCTGTACAACGCGCCCTTCCCGCTGCCCTCGAGGTAGGGAAGGTGGCTGAACCGCTCGTACCACGACCACGCCTGAGCCACGGTGTCCTTCGAAAACAGGAATTCGCCCTTGCGGTCACCGACGTCTACGCGAGTGATACAGATCTCCGTGCCCCTCAGCCGCCAGCGCTCCAGCGCCGGGTCGGCCGGAACCTTTTCCAGGTCGATCACGATGATCCGGTCCATGACTTCCTTCAGGGCGATGGCAGCCTGGCGGCCCGTGTCGGTGCGCGAAAGCACCCCGATGTCATCGAGGTTCAGACACCGCACGGCGTCGTCCAGTCGCACCAGTTTGGACGGGTCTTCGGTGGCCCGGCCCTCGCGGTAGTCGTTCATGGCACGCAAGAATGTGGTCATGGTATCGCGCGGGTGATCCGTCCGAACCGGTTGCCAGACGTCGCCGCCCAGAAGAGACGCCGCCCAGCAGAGGCAGACCAAAACCCACAGCCGTTGCCAATGTTGATGCTGTTGTGCTTTCATGCCGTTCTCCGTGCTGCGGCGTGTTCTGAACCGCGCACCGGCGCGGCCATACGCGCTCCGTCGCTATCCGTTGCCCCGCAGCCGCCTTCCTGGACCTCGACTCACGCCTCCGCCTGCGCGGGCAGCGGCTCACCCATGCCCTCCAGACTCTCGCCCTCGAGCCGCGCCACGATCACCGCACCGCAACTGTCGCTGAGGATGTTCAGCGTGGTCCTGAACATGTCCAGAATCCGATCCACCGCCAGAATGATGCCGACACCCTCCAGGGGCAGTCCCACGGCTTTCAGAATGATCGACATCATGACCAGGCCGCTCATCGGCACGCTGGCCGCGCCGATCGAGGCGAGCAAGGCGGTGAGGGTGATGGTTAACTGCGCGCCCATGGTGAGATGAAAGCCATAGACTTGGGCAATGAAGATGGCCGCTACACACTCGTAAAGTGCTGTACCATCCATATTTACCGTTGCACCAAGCGGCAGGGTAAAGCCGGCAATCTCCTTGGGGACCCGGGAGTTTCCCGTGACCGCCTTCATGGTCAGCGGCAACGTCACCATGGTGGAGCAGGTGGAGAAGCCGAAGATCAGGGCCTGCACCATGCCCTTGTAGTGTTTGATGGGGTTCACCCTCCCGACCAGCAGCAGCAGCAGCGGCAGGTTCACGAACATGTGGATCGCCAACCCGATCAGGACGACGACGAAGTAGAAACCCAGCGAACGGAAGGAGTCGAAGCCGGTCTTGGCCACGATGCGCGCCACGATCCCGAACACGCCCAGTGGTGCGCTCCAGACCACGAAGAGGGTCATCTTCAGCATAGCCTCGAACGAGGCGTGGAACAGGTCGCTCAGTTGCGTCCTGGACTTCTCCTTCAGCCGGGCGACGAACAGGCCGAACAGGATCGAGAAGAAGATGACCGGAAGCACATCCCCCTCAGCCATCGACGCGAAGGGATTCTCAGGAATGATGTGGAGGAGGATGTCGCGAACCGTCTGTTGCGCGGCGGCGATATGCTGCGGCGTGTCCTCCAGGTTGATGTTCGCCCCCACCCCGGGCCGCAGGACATTGACCAGGATCTGGCCGGTCAGAATGGCCATCAGGCTGCTGGCAATGTAGTAGCAGAACGTCTTGACGCCGATTCGGCCCAAGTGTCCGACACTGACCACGGCCGAGACGATCGAGGTCACGATCAACGGCACGATCGCCATGCGCAAGAGCCGAAGGAACACCTCCGCGAGCACGTCGGCCACCGGGAGAAACGCCGGCCCGCCAAACCGCCCGGCAGGGATCCCCAGAAAGAACCCGATGAAAATGTAATGCGTGAGAGTGAGTTTCTTCGGCAACATCACCTGCGGCACCTTTCCCGCACGAGCGTTTCACCGGATGAACGACCTCGATCCCAAAGCCAGCCCGCCACCCTCGGAGTCCGCCCACACCGCCGAACGGCAGGACGGACCCCAGACGCCGCACCAAGGCATCCCGGAGGGATTGGGCTGACGGGAGACAAGGGGTCACACAAATCGGGACCGAAGAGCCAGAGCCCCGGACCGATCGACGCCTGGCCCTGGTCATCCCGCGCCCCCCCCCAACGGCCAGCCTGTCGCGTCCGCCATGCGTCGTCACGAATGAGAATCCACGAACGCGGAAGCGTAGGGACACACGGCGGCGCGTATCACTACGCCCTGTCCCGGAGAGGTAAGTTCATGCGCAGTCCTCCTGTCGAGACGCCAATACCATCAGGTTCGGATGGCGGCCCGACCACCCAGAGCGCCTGTAACGAACCCCCGTGCCGTTACACCCTTATCTGGGCGAGTGCGGATCCCGCACCCGCAGGTGCGACACTGTAGCGCGCCGGAGGGCGGTTGGCAATCCCCGAGATGAAGGTTGCCGTAATGCGTCAGCGTCCCCCGGGCGGGGACCGCCCGATCATACCCTGCGGGTTACTGACCGGCTCGCGCCGCCACGGGCCTTGTGCCCGTGGGGCGTCGATTGGGAAAAAGGGGGGGCGGTTGGCGTCCCCCCCCCTTTCCCAATCGTCGCCCCGCCCGGACGAGCCGGGCGGCGGCGGGGAAGGGCCCGTCAGCAACATGGGAGTCGCGGGTGGAGGGTTGGGGGTGGCTGCCCAAAGTGGCGGGACCGGCCCGGTCCCGCGGGCCCTGGTAGACGCGGACCAAAGGACGGGACAGGGAGTATGACTGCATCTTGGTCTGCAGCAAGAGCGGGTGCAGTCCGAATCACCCCCAGCGTGAGGCCAAACGGCCAGCGAGACGCTGGCCGTGCGGGGAGACGGTTCCCTGGAGCGCCCGCGTCCTCGCGGGCTGGCTTGGGGCTGGCTTGGTGTTGCACTGGGCAAACGGCCCTTTCGGGATGTCCAGAATGACCAGGTTCTCGTACAGCCCGCCCCGCAGCGGGTCCCGAGCAGCCTGACCGCCAGTCCGGATGTCAACCAAGTGTGCTGCCAGGCCGGTGGGCGTTACGGTTGTCCGCATCCACGTCGCCGCGGCCGTTCATCTGGCAGGACCGGATGGCCGGCACTATACTTGCTCCACAATCCCGCAGTTGGCAAAACAGAGTCATCCACGGCGCAGGGCTCGGTTAACCCGCCGCGCGCGGTCAAGCGCCGGCAGGCAGATCCCCCACGAAAGTCCCGGCAGTTGCGGATGGAGTGTCATGAAGAACCTTTGGAACGAACAGGACGCAGCACGGTACGTCACCGAGATGGTGGCCGAAATGTGCGGCCCGCTCCTTGCCAGGACCACTGCGACACAAGTTCCCGTCGACGGCGGCAACGAGCGAGTCATCTGACAGATCGGATGTGTCCGGACCGCGCGGGGTGCGGCACATGCGGGCGCGCCTCACCCTGAGTTTCTGCACGACGTCAGACACAGGTGGAGAGTGCCCGTCCATGACGGCTTGGGAGGCCCGGCGATGATCTACAAAACACTTGTCAGGACCGCTGAACAGCTTTCGAGTCGCTGCGCGTTCGAGCTGCCTCCCATCGAGGTGTGGAAGAAGCAGTTGCCCGAACGGCGCCGGCAATGGCGCGAGATGCTCGGCCTCGATCCGCTGCCACCGCGCACGGACTTGAAGCCGACGGTGACCGGAGCCCTCGACCGCGGGCATTACGTGGTCGAGAAACTGCATTTCCAACCACTCCCGGACTGCCGGGTCACGGCGAACCTCTACCGGCCGAAGCACACGCAAGGGCGACTCCCGGCGGTGATCTACGTCTGCGGGCATGCGCAGCGGGCCAAGTGCTGGTACCAGCCGCACCCGCGCTGGTTCGGCGAGCACGGCTACGTGTGTATGATCCTGGATGCCATCCAGATCGGCGAGTGTGGCGGTTTCCATCACGGCACCTACAGCAAGGGTTGGTGGCACTGGTACAGCCAGGGCTACTCGCCCGCCGGCGTCGAGGTCTGGGCCGCCATGCGCGCCGCGGACTACCTGCAGCAGCGCGACGACGTAGCCCCAGGCAAGCTTGGCATCACGGGCAACTCGGGCGGAGGCACCATCTCGTGGTTCACCGGCGCGGCCGACCCACGATTCACCTGCGTCGTGCCTTCCTGCCAGACCGGCAACATGTACCAGCATGTGCGTGACCGCACCGTCGACGGGCACTGCGACTGCACCTACTGGGTCAACACGTACGGCTGGGACTTCCCGGACTTGGCGTGCCTGATCGCGCCGCGCCCGCTGCTGGTCGCTGCAGCGACCGAAGACACGCTGTTCCGGCCCTACGCCTTCCGCGATCTGGTCCACCGTGCCCGCCAACTCTACATCCAGTGCGGCTGCGAGGACAAACTGGCACTGTGCGAGGCGGTGACGCAGCACGGCTACTCGCCCAAGACGCGCCTGGGCATCTTCCGTTGGTTCGGAAAACACCTCAAGGGCTCCGACCAGGCCGTGACCGAGGACATCACGGACAAGAACGAGAAGGACGAGGACCTCGCCGTCTACAAGACCATGAAGCCGCCGGCCCGCGACCGGCTCAAGGAGGTTGACCGCTTCTTCATCCCGCTGCCGGGACCGCCGCAGGTCAACGGACGGGCGGCGTGGCGACGGCATTGGGCAAAGGCTATGGCGCAGCTCCTGTGTCAGACCTTCCGCCAGACGTCCGTTCCGGCGCCGGCACCGGCGCCGGCACCGGCGTTTTCGAGCCGGCGCCAGGGCCAGGGCGGAACCCATCTCTACCGCACCTACGAGTTCGAGTCGGAACCCGGCATGCTGATCCGGACGCACCTGGCAATTCCGATCCATGGGCCACGACCGTACCCCGTGGTTGTCGGGCCGATGAGCCCGGAGGCGCGCAGTTCGTTCTGCGGTGGCGGTGCGGGGCTGGAGGGCGTCAATCCCGAGGTGGCGGGGTACGCGTGCGTCGAGGTGCGCGGTACGGGGTCGACTTCGATCGGGCCGGGTCTGGAGTGGACCGTGCGCCGCGCCATGCCCATCCTCGGGCAGACACTGTACGAGCGGCGCATGCTCGACCTGCTGACCGCGATCCAGGTGCTGCGCGCCGAGACGAACGTGGGCGACGTCGTCGTGTTCGGCAGGGGCTACGACGCAGCCATTGCGATCTACGCCGCACTCCTCGACCCGGGGATTGCGGAGATCGCACTCCAGGACCCGGTCACCACGCACTGGAACGGCGGCCCGGAGTTCCTCAACGTGCTGCGCACCGGCGACCTGCCGCACAACCTGGCGCTGGCATTCCCGCGCCCGATCACGTTCATCGGCGCGATGCCCGAGGCGTACGCGTGGACGAAGGCTTGCTACGCGACCTGCGGCATGCCGGAGCGGGTGCGCACCGTCGAGACCATCGGGAGGTGGAAACCGTCGTTGGCCAAGAGCGGTTCGCGACTCGGGCGGAAGGCGGCGGACGGGCCTGTCATCACCGCCTGAGGTGGAAACATTCGAGGGCGGGGAACGGGACAAAGCCTTCCGACTGGCGGTGACGCTTGCCCCCGGAGTTCGGGTTGAACTGGCGCCGCCAAGGCGTTACGCTATCCAACGCATATCCGAGCTGGAACCGTTCAGTCAGGACATAAGGAGAAAGCGATCATGGCGTTTCGTTACACCGGGTTTGCCGATGAGGCGGGGAAGTCACTGGCCGAGCAGATCAGCGTGGTGCAGAAGGCGGGCTGGAACAGCATCGAACTGCGCGCCATCAGCGGCAAGAGCGTCTGCGACCTGACGGATGCCGAGTGGGCCGAGGTCTGGGGCACGCTGCAGAAGGAGAAGATCACCGTGGCCGGGTTCGGCGGCCAGATCGCCAACTGGGCACGGCCGATCACCAATGACTTCGCGGCCGACGTCGCCGAACTGAAGCGCGTGGCGCCGCGCATGAAGCAGGCCGGGACGCGCCTGCTGCGCGTCATGTCCTACCCGAACGCCAAGGAACCCTGGCCGGTCGACCCGTGGAAGAAGGAAGTGTTCAAGCGGCTGCGCGAACTGGCGAAAATGGCTGAGGACCTGGACGTCATCCTGGGCCATGAGAACTGCAGCGGCTACGGCGGGCTCGGCCCGAGCCAGTACATGGAACTGGTCGACGCGGTGAAGAGCCCGGCGCTCAAGCTCATTTTCGACACCGGCAACAACAGTGGCCACGACAACGACATCGAGGCGACCTGGCGCTACTACGAGGCGTGCAAGCAGGAAATCGTGCACGTCCACATCAAGGCCTACAAACGCGGCGCCGATGGCAAGATGCAGACCTGCTACCCGGACGAAGATCCGGTCCAGAAGCGCGTCCTGGCCGACCTGAAGAAGCGCGGCTACTCCGACTGGGTCTCGATCGAGCCGCACATGGCCGCGGCCATCCACGCCGGCAAGGACGTCAGCGACGCCGACGCCGCCCGGCGCATCTGGCTCGAGTACGCGCAGCGCCTCGAGAAGATCGTCACGAGCATTCGCTGACGGGGGACAGCGGGGCGACCCCGTCTATAACCGTACAGAACGCCAAGCCCACGCAGGTCGGGCCGACCGGATTACGTTGTCCGTTTGGTCCGTCAGCGCACGCCCGGCCACGCCCAGGTCTTGCGGCTGCCGGCGTTCTCGGCAGTCCACGCCATGCCGGTGGCGAGTGCGTCGTCGCTGACGGGTAGACTGAAGCGGCCGTCCGCGTCGAGCGCGACCGGAGCACCGTTCAATGTCAGTTGCGTGCCGGGTTCGGCAAAGCCGCTGATCGCGAGTTGGCCGTTGTCGTCGCGGATCGGGTAGCAGAGCACGGTCGGTTGCTGCCGCGCCGCCTCGAGCTCGTTGCCGGCCAACAGCCGCAACGCCTCGGCGCGGGCCCCACAGTCCGTCGCCTTTGACATCGACAGCATGACGGGCGCGATGATGGCAGCCCGGGCGATCCCAGCCGCGTCGAGTTCCTTCGCTTTCGGGGCCAGCCTGTCCAAGTCACTGCGCCAGGCCTGCGTCAGTTCGGTGACGATGTCGAAGTCCTCGACGCCCTGCCGGATCAGGAGCAGACGCAGCGAGGGAATGAGCGGGCCTTTGCCCGCCGGGTCGGGGTAGAACAGCGACGCCTCACCTGCTTGGTAGCGGTAGAGCTGATCGCCGTTTCGGCCGACGGGGTACGCCGCCGCCGTCGGGTTCTCCCACGGGTTGATCTTGTGCCACCATGCGGCGTTCCAGAGCAGGCCGCCGCGCGCGTCTGCTTTCAGGACTTGCCACATCCAGAGCCGGTGGCTCAACGGCGTGTTCTCGATGCCGGCAATCATGTTGTACAGCCAGATCTCGTCGCCGGCGGCGCGACGCTGTTCGAGGACTTCGCGGCGCGGCGCGCCGGGGCAGATCCAGGCGTTCACCTTGCCCCAGAGCGCGTTGGCGCCTACGGGCGTGATGGTCTGCAGGACCTTCAAGTCGGGTGCGCCCTGGTGGATGAGGTCACAGAGCCGAGCGATCTTGTCGAAGTAGTCAGCCTCCGACTCATCGTAGGGGTAGACGTAGGCCTTGTCGAGCAGTCCGGCGGTGCGCAGCCGCTCGGCCATGCGGCGGTTGAACTCGACGTACACGGCGTCGAAACCCGCGTCCGCCAGCGCCGTGAACCCGGCAAACTTGACCCGCGGCTTCCAGCCTTCGCTGCAGCCGCCGCCGAACATCGGTCCGAGCGTGATAGCGCTGGCCTTGTACTTCTTCGCCGCTTCGAGGATGCGGTCGAACCGGGCCCAGTCGATCTCGAGTTGACCGTCGCGCAGGGTGGGTGTCGGCCAGACGGCCAGGTTGAACCCGCTGAGACGGTACGCGCTCAGGATGTCCCAACCCAGCGCCATGGCGTCGTCGTCTGACATGCCCGGATAGAATCGGCGGATCTCAGAACTGGAGAACAACACCATGGAGCGGTAGTGCGGTTGCTCGGGCAGCTCGAAACCCCAGCGCCGCAAGCGCAGCGGCACAGTGGCCAGCGGCTTGCCGCCAGCCAGTATGCGTATCGCGGTCTGGTACTGCCCCGCTGCCCCGCCCGGCGGGGGCGCCCATTCGACCCAGAACAGGGTGCTCTCGCCGACCTTGACCGGTTCCGGCTGCGTCGGGTCGAGCAGTGGGTCCGGAGTCGGACCGAGTGGGAAGTTCTTGTCCCGGACCTCCTGGACCGGCACACAGCGTGCGACCCGGTAGCGCAGGCTTGACGCGGGCATCTCGGCCGGGCCCGTGACCGGGCCGAACTCCAAGGTCAGCGGTTCAAGCGCCTGCGTGGCCGTCACGGCGAGTTGGTACAGGTCGTGCCCGCCGCCGGGTGCGGTCAGCGCAATCCCGTCGGCTGCCGGGAGGACGGTGGGCGGCGGTTGCTGCAAGTAAATGCGCACTTCGGGGCGATCACCCCAGACCCGGCACGACTCGGTCTGCGCCAGGCTTCGCGCTGTGGCGACCGTCGTGTCGTCCCACGGATGCTCGCGGCGGTAGGCCGCTTCCATATCGGGCGGCAGCTTCTCCCACACGCCGATCTCGTCCCACCAGGCGGTGCCGACCTGCTCGCCCGCAGTCATCATGGTCAAGACCGGGTGCAACGTGGTCTCGCCCGTTTGCGTGCGGTAGCCGACAATGTTGAACGTCCAGTCGAAAGCGTCGACACGGTCGGTCTCGCGAAACACGCGCTGCGCCTGGTTGGTCTGCAGGAACAGGTAGGTACGGCTGGTCGGGGGTTGCTGCGCCTTGAACCACCAGGTGATCCAGTAGGTCGTCTCCGGCTTGACGGCGATGGGCTTGCCGGCGCAGGTGGTCCACGGGCTGGTCGGGCTCGCGGTCCCGAGCGTACGCAGGCAGGTCTTGCCCGAGTGCGCACCCTGCGTCTCGACGAACAACGTCTTGCCGACCTTGCCGAACTCGCCGTCCGCCCAGTCAGAGAAGAACCCATTCTCGCCCAAGACCTCGAAGTCCGGGTTCGCCACCAGGTTGGTCTGCGCCAGCGCGGGTGTGCCGGTCAGTACTCCCGCGAGTACGAACCCGAGAGCCATGTGTTGCCAAGATGCGGGGGTCATCATAAGGAGTTCCCTCGAAGAGTTTGTTCGCGGAGTTCTCGCGCGCAGCCTGCGGCCACAGGCGCAACGCGCGGTCCCTCGGGCCACGTCGGGCGGGACGCTTTCCTGTAACCGCCGTCAACGGTGGCCTCTCAGTGCCCGACAGAGCATCTCGAGCCAACTCTACGGACGTTGCAGCCAGCCGGTCCAGACGCTGGCGAGAATCTCGACGGTCTCAGGGAGAAGACGGAGGGGTTCCTCGACTGTGGCCCAACTGACCTCAGTTCCGTAACCGTGAACGAATCGGTGCCGAAACGACAGGTACTTGCGCAGGCGATCTGCCAGAGCGGCAGAGAGTTGGTCCCCAAGCCCCTCGGTCGAAAGGAAATCCTCCAACATGCGCTTGTGCCAGTCAGGGCCTTGCGGTTGCTGTATGCCAAGGAACTTCCATCGCCGGCGGCAGAGGTTCTCGAATCCGCCAGCCAGGTCAGCCACGATCTTGGCTGCAGCCTGTGGGTCCCATGGCCTGCGCTCGGAATGCGGGACAGCGGCGAGAGTGGCGGCGAGGACGGCACCGCCTCGCAGTTGCTCGATCTCGCAACCGATTTCCCGCGCCAACCGTCGCCTATCCATGCAACACCCTTCCGTAGTCCCGAACAATGTCGTAGAACCGCGGACTCATGTCGCGGCTGACCAGATCAAAGGGGCACTCAAGGATTTTCATCAACTCCACGTCCGCGTCCAGGATGCGTGAATCCGGGATGCCTTCAACAGCCAGGTCAATGTCGTTGGCCTTTTCAGGGCATTCGGCGGCGCTGCCGAACAGGATGACCCGGCGTGCGCCCAATCGCACAAGAGCCTCGACCGCTTGCGGGAGTTTGTCCAGATTCACACTCATTGGAGCCCCCACCCTGTGCAAACGACAACGGGTCTTGGCCGTAACGTCGTGCGCTGCCGACAAATTACCTCACTATACTGTGCAACTATACGTGTGCCGCCGAGTGCAGACAAGCCGTGCAGCGGTCGTGTGGCAGTCGATGTGTGGTTCTGCAGTTTTGTACATGTTCTCTGCAGTGTCAGCCATTCTTGCCATCGCGAGAGCGGAGTACTGTGGAACGCATTGAGAAGGCACGGTTGTGGTGCGGCGTTGCGCCGTGCGGGCATTGACGGCGGCGGCGCTCTTGCCTTGGGGACAGGGCACGGATCGCTTCGGGTCGGTCGGTCGCGGCAACAGTTCCTGACATGGTGAGGTGCGGCATGGCGCGTGGCGCTAAGAAGGCAAGAGATCGCGTCCTGGCGTTCGGGTGTCACCCGGACGATGTCGAGTTCATGGCGGGCGGGACCCTCGCGTTGCTGGCGAAGAACGGCTACGAGATCCACATTGCGTGCATGGCTGGCGGCGAGATGGGTTCGCCGACACAGCCGGCGCAGGAGATCCGCGCCGCTCGACTCCACGAGGCCGAGACCGCGGCGTTCGTGCTGGGCGGTCGGTTCCACTACGCCGGCGGCCAGGACCTGGAGGTGGAGTACAACGATTTCTACCGACGGCAGACGACACGGGTGATGCGCGAGGTCGACCCGCTGATCGTGCTGGCGCCGCCGCCCGCCGACTACCTGGTCGACCACGAGGAAACGTCGCGGTTGGTGCGCAACGCGGCGTACATCGCGTCCGTGCCAAACTACGACTGCGGCGTGCCGACGCGGCATACCCGACGCTTCCCATACCTCTACTACTGGAACGCGGTGGGGCTGAAGGACATCTTCGGCCGGCCGCTGCCCATCACGATGCGGGTCGACATTTCGTCAGTCATCCGGACCAAGAAGAAAATGCTGGCCTGCCACGAATCGCAGCGGCAGTGGCTGGCACATCACAACCAGTGGGACGAGTACACCGAGACCATGAAGCGCTGGTCCCGGGCCGAGGGCGAGGCGGTCGGTGCGGAGTTCGCCGAAGGTTTCATCCAGCACCTCGGCAACGGTCATCCTCAGGACAATATTCTGAAGCAGATCCTGAGCGAGTTGTGTATCGAGTGCCGGTGAGGGGGGGGCCTGCGTCCCTGGTGCGGATACGGCAGTGGCGCGGGACCTCCGGGACCGCAGCAGGGTCCTCGGGTCCGTCCCGGACCGAGGTCCGCGGCCGGAGACCGGCCGGCGCACGCCGCTTCGGTGCGGGACGCGCCGAGCCACTGCGCGCCCGATAGCAGTCTGGTCGGGGAAGAACGACTGCGACGACGATTGCGCGGCACGATCAGAGACAAGGAGACGATACGTGAACAAGATCACCGTAGCGATGGTATGGCAGCAGGGCCCCGGCGAGGGAACCATCGAGGCGAGCAACGGTCCCGTCGTGTCCTTACGGCTGACCGCGGGCAAGGGCCGCGCACGCGGGACCGGATTCGTTGCGGACTCCGCAACGCCCTGCCGGATCGAACTCACGATCGCGAATGCGAACATCGCACCCGGTGCTGGCGCGACACGGGTGACGGTGCGGGCGGCGGCGCACGCGTTCACGTTCTTCCTGCGCGATGTGCGGCCGGAGCGCCCGATCTGGATCCCCGTCTATGGCGTGGCGGTCACTGCGGTCGCCGATTCACGGACGTATGCGGAGATCGCCGCCGCGGTGCAGGCGCAGCACTTGAGCACAACCCTCGAGCGTTGCGACCAGGAGCCGGAAGAGTCGTACGAGGAAGCGGCGCGCCACACGCGGCAAGTCGAGGTCCCGACCTGGCTCGGACTCAGCCGCGACATGCGGATCTTCGAGTTCGCGTTTCGGCGCGCCGGTTTCTCCATGTTCGACCAGATCGTGCCGCGGTTCCACGGTTACGGGGTGCCCCTGCCGGAGGCGGAGAACAAGGACGTCCGGTACCAGTTCGTGATCGGCCGCGGCTGGGGCTGCATCAACGACATTCGGCGCCGGCTCGAGGACGGCGCACTGCCGATCCTGCACGCGACGCTGAACGACGAGGACGTGCAGTACGAGGTCACCGCGTTCGTCGGCCTGGAGAAAGGGCCGCTGACCGCCGCCAACCTGCGCGGGACGGACTACCTCGTCGCAGACGGGTACGGACACGGCAACATGCTCACGCCCGCGCAGAAGACGCAGCGCGAGGCGCTGCTGCCCGCGGAGTTGAGCCAGCCCGAAGAGACCGTGTTCTGCTGCCGCGTGACCGCGGTCAACACCGCGAAGGTGCCGCGTTACGCCTGGTTCATGGGCCTGCAGCCGGTGGCGCCGGGCGGGCTGACCAAGCCGTTCGAGTGGGAACTCGACGCGCACGGGTTCGGCGTCTACAAGGCGTCGGGACGCGTGTTTGCCGTGACGCGGCTGAACGGTCAGCCGATGCCGCAGAACGAAGTCGGGGTTCTGGTCGAACCGGGCGCAACGGCGGTCTACGAGTTCTACCTGCCGCACCGGCCGATCCCCGCGGCCCGGGCCCAGGCCTTGGCCAAGGCGGACTTCGCAGAACGCCACGCCGAGTGCAGCGCCTTCTGGCAGGCCAAGCTGGCGAGCGCCGCGCAGATCAGCCTGCCCGAACCGCGCGTCGACGAGATGACCAAGGCCGGGCTGCTGCACCTCGATCTGGTCACCTACGGCAAGGAGCCGGACGGCGCGATGGCGGCCACGATCGGGGTCTACTGTCCGATCGGGTCGGAGAGTTCGCCGATCATTCAGTTCTTCGATTCCATGGGCTGGCACGACGTGGCGCGCCGGTCCCTGTCGTACTTCCTCGAGAAGCAGCACGACGACGGGTTCATCCAGAACTTCGGCGGCTACATGCTCGAGACCGGCCCGGCCCTGTGGAGCATGGGCGAGCACTACCGCCTGACCCGTGACAACGCCTGGGTCCGCAGCATCGCGCCGAAACTGATCAAGTCCTGCGACTTCATGCTGGAGTGGCGCAACCGCAACAAGACCGAGGCGTTGCGCGGCAAGGGCTACGGCCTGCAGGAAGGCAAGGTCGCTGACCCGGTCGACCCGTTCCACTCGTTCATGCTCAACGGCTACGCGTATCTCGGCATGAGCCGCGTTGCCGAAATGCTGGGCAAGGTCAACCCGCGCCAGTCGCGGCGGCTCGCCAAGGAGGCCGAGGCGTTCAAGACTGACATTCGCGCCGCGTTTTTCCAGACCATGGCGCAGTCACCCGTGGTGCCGCTCGGGGACGGGTCCTGGTGCCCGACGTGCGCGCCGTGGACCGAAGACCAGGGGCCGTTGTGCCTGTACGCCAAGCCCGGGCGCTGGTACACGCACGGGACATTCACCGGCCGCGATTCACTGCTCGGCCCGATCTACCTGATCTTCACCGAGGTGCTGGACCCGCACGAACCCGCGTCCGACTGGCTGCTCGACTGGCACGCCGAACTGCTGTGCCAACGCAACGTCGCGCTCAGCCAGCCGTACTACAGCCGGCACCCGCAAGTGCACCTCCTGCGCGGCGAAGTCAAGCCGTTCCTGAAGACGTTCTACAACGGGTTCGCCGGGCTCGCGGACCGCGAGACCTACAGTTGGTGGGAGCACTACTTCCACGCCAGCCCGCACAAGACGCACGAGGAAGGCTGGCACCTGATGCAGACCCGGTGGATGCTCTACAAAGAGTCCGGCGACACGCTGACGTTCCTCCCGGCCGTGCCGCGACGCTGGCTCGAGTCCGGCAAACGCATCGCCTTGAGCCGCGTGGCGACCTACTTTGGCCCCGCCTCGCTCGAGGTCGTCTCGGACCTGGACCACGGCATCGTTGAGGCGCGCATCGAGTGTCGGTCGAACCGCCGGCCCAAGGTCGTCGAAGTCCGGCTACCGCACCCGCGCGGGACCCAAGCTCGCACCGTCAGCGGCGGCGAGTACATCCCGGAACGCGAGACGGTGCGGATTCCGCACTTCAAAGGCGCCGCCACCGTGACCCTCACGTTCTGACGCCGCCGGCCCAGCCAGGTCGCGGCGTCGGGTCGCGGTCGTGTTGCCCCAGCGTCTTGGGCAACTACGAAACACGCGAAAGACACGAAAACAATCGACCTGTGCGGGTAAATCCGGCCACGGCGCCGCTCGTAGTGGTGTCGCAGTCCCGGCGGTTGTCCGCCGGGCAAGACACCATCCCCAGGCCAGACCGCCGCAACGCCCCGGCCATTGCCCCCTTTTCGCGGCCGTTCGCGCCTTTCGTAGTTCCCCTGGTCCGGGCGATTCGGCCCACTCACGGACCCCTGACTTGGCAGGCCAAACCGGGAGTGCTACGGCAGGTGCATGAGCCGTTCGGACATGCGGGCGGCAGCCCCGGAGCGCCCGGCCTTCCGCGCGTACTCGGTCAGGATCGCTTTGGCGCGAGGCGTGTCGTTCCGGTCCAGGCAGATGTCGACGGCCAGCATCACCAGCCGCTCCTTTTCCGCCTCCCACTTCCGCCGCGACGCGAGGGCCTGCAGTGCCACCTGCAGCGCCTCGTCGGACCGTTGCAGGTGCGTGTGCAGCAGTTCGGCGAGCAGGACGCTGCCGTCGAGGGCGTCGGGCGCCTTTCGCAGCGTTTCGCGCAGCTGCGCTTCGGCCTCGGCGAACTGCCCCTGCGCGATCATGCTGTGGATCGCGGTGTACTGCTCGCGCAGCCGCCGTCGTGTGTCCGGGAAGTACAGGCTGCCGGCGAACTCGCTCAACGGCCCGGAGATGAACGGGTGCAGGCAGTAACCGGCAATGCCGCCCAGTGCAGTAGCAATTAGCACGGCACCGAGGGCCCCAACCGAGAGGCCGGTCCACCTGAATGTCAGCGCCGCCAGTACAATCGCCGACACGCCGACGACGAGCCGAATCGCTTTTTCCGGAAGGTTCACATTACCGCCAGAACGAGAACCGTGGCAGTTCGCCGGTCACGGCCCAGTAACCGAGCCCTGCCACGATACTGACCAGGTACCCGAGAATCTCGCCCGCGATCAACCCCAGCATGAGCGGAGTGAGCTGGCGATACAGCCTCGCGCCGCCGTACTTGACCACCACCACCTTGACGAGCCAGCCGAACAGGAAACACGGCCCGAACCGCCACATGGGGTAGGTACCCCAGACGAGAAACATCACCGGGTGCAAAGGCCACCAGGAGAACCGCACCCGCGCCACCGAGAACAGCAGCACGACAACCACGCCCGCCAGCAACCCGATCACGCACCGGCTCTGCGGCCGCGCATTCGCGAAGCGCGCCCACCCGGACAGCGACTGCGCCTTGTCCAGATCGCCGGTCAGCATCAGATCGCGCTTGATCTTCACCGCATTCTGGAACGGGAACCCCGACGCCAACTGCGTCCACCCATCAATGGTGAACAGACCGCGGTCGTACTGGAAGTAGAGCGTCACCGGCACGGCGATCAGCAACCCGAGCAGGACTGACACGGCGCAGAGCGCGGCAGTGCGGCCGATCCGGGCCCGGTGCAGGTCGAGCAGCTTGATCGAGTTGACCATGTACGGCATGAGCGCCTCGCGCGGGTCAAGCAGGATGACGCAACTGATCAGACACAGCACGGCGAGCGTGTCGGGCCCCAGCGCCTGGGGTCCGAGCAACCCCCAGAGCACGACGCACGGGAACGTCCAGACCTGGAGGAAGAACAGCCCCGTCTCGGCGGTGATGCGGCCGACGACCACGAAAATGATCAGGGCGCCGCCCGAGTAGAGCACCGCCAGCGGCAGGTCGAGCCCGGAATTCCAGACGAAGAAGGTGAACAGCAACGCTCCGACCATGGCACAGCGCGCCGCCCACACGTACTGCGGTTCGATGCTCTCGGTATCCTTCAGCCCAATGGCCTTGCGGAACACGCTCTTGTAGTAATGCCTGCCCCAGAACAGGATGGCGATGAAGAAACCGAAGTAGGCGCCGAAGTTGATGAAGATCGACGTCTTCAGCGACATGTAGTCGCCGCCCTCCAGCGAGATGCCGTACTTCATGAACATGCCGACGATGAAGCACCACAGGTACGGCCCGATCCCGAGCGAGAAGGCCACGTCGTTGGCGAGGAAGTACGCAAACCCGATCGGCATGAATCGGATCGTGATCGAGAGCAAGCGCCCGCCGCCGCCGTCCATGAAGGTCGGCACGAGTTGGCCGAGCGGCCAGAACTTGAGCTGCATGTTGACCGGCACCAGTTGCGGGAACCACCCGCACAGGTAGTTCCACGAGTAGATAAAGCACACGAACCCACAGGCGCCGAGGAACAGCTTGTTGGTGATGATGCGTCCGCCCCCCTCCCCGTCGCCGGGGCTCAGCAACGAGTCGGCGAACTTCGCAATCGGGTACGGTAACTGCTCGTGATTCGCCCACTGCGGATGCACCACGACCGCCAACGCGATGCAGGTGAACCACAGCGCCACGATCAGCGGCAGCCAGAACACCAGCGTCCGGCTCCACGCCGACCACGGGATCTGACGGAACGCGATGTGCTGGTTGCCGGTGGCGCCGCCCTGGATGAACGTGGTCAGCTTCTCGTTCTCGTCGCCGCTGATGTCGGCCAGCATCTTGTCCGGAACCATGCCAACGACCTTGTTCTCGCGCCAGGACGGTTCCTTCAGCGTGTGGTAGTGCGGCAGCATCAGCGATGCGGTGAAGGTGCGCATCAGCCCGAACGCCGGCACGGTGCAGGAGGCCAGGACCAGAGCCAGAGTCACCGCCAACTCGCGCGGCGACAGCGCCCAACTCGGGCGCAGCCGCCGGAGCAGCGGATTGAGCAGGCCCACGAACAGGATCAGCCCGCCGTAGATCACCACCGGCATGTGGTCGCTGATCAGCAGGCTCTGGTGCAGAACGCAGTCGTTGAAGTAGGTAAAACCGCAGATGAAACTCGCACCCAGCAGACCCAGAATGACTGCACGCATTACACCGTTTCCTCCGCGGGGTTGTGATGGGGACTCAGTACTCGGGGTTCGGGGTTCAGGGTTCGGGGGGGGGCAGGAGAACGGTGTGTAGAACGATCTTGCCCCTTCCGAATCCAAAGCATCTCGTCACTGAGCAAAGCCGGCTCCACAAACAGACCCGAAGCGTTCCGGGAGCCCTGTCGCCCCGAAGAACGTTGCAGGGCCGCCTCATCCCCTCATCCAGCGCTCGCGGAGGCGCGAGCGCTGGATGGCCGCTTCATTCGCGGATTTGCCCCGGCGACCGCCGGGGCAAATCCGCGAATGATCATTGGGATGGGTCCGGGAAGGGCCAATGGTCCTTCCCGGCAGGGGTGCGGGGACAGAGTCCCCGCCGCCGTGTCACACGCCGCTGAAGGCGCTGAAGCCGCCGTCCACCGGGATGACCGTGCCGGTCACGAACCCGGCTCCGCTGTCGCTCACCAGCCACAGCAGTGGTCCGACCAGGTCAGCGGGTTGGCCGTACCGGGTCATCGGCGTGTGGTCGATGATCGTCTTGCCGCGCGGCGTCATGCTGCCGTCCGGCTTGGTCAACAGGCTGCGGTTCTGGTCGGTCAGGAAGAACCCCGGCGCGATCGCGTTCACGCGCACGCCGACCTTCGAGAGGTGCACCGCCAGCCACTGCGTGAAATTGCTCACCGCGGCCTTGGCCGCGCTGTACGCCGGGATCTTCGTCAGCGGCGTGAACGCGTTCATGGACGAGATATTGATCACCACGCCCTTGCCGTTGACAGCCATGTCGCGCGTAAACACCTGTGTCGGCACGAGCGTGCCGAGGAAGTTCAGGCCGAACACGAACTCGATCCCCTTCGGGTCGAGGTCAAAGAACGTGGTCACTCCCTCCACCGGCCCCTTCAGATCCTCCTTAAAGAGGTATTCCTTGCTGGTCGTGCCCTTGGGATGGTTGCCGCCGGCGCCGTTGATGAGAATGTCGCACGGGCCGAACTTCGCCTTGATCGTCGCCAGCGCCCCCTCGAGGCTCGGCCGCTCGAGCACATTGCACGCCACGCCCATGGCCGTGCCGCCCACCGCCCGCACCGTGTCGGCCGCCTTCTCCGCCGCGTCGGCGCGCAGGTCGAGCACCGCGACTTTCGCCCCGCACTCGCCCAGTGCCTGCGCCATCACACTGCACAGGATCCCGCCGCCGCCAGTGACTACCGCCACCTTGCCCGTCAGATCGATCTTGAACGGTACTGCCATGGGTTAATCCTCCATTGCTCGAAGCACGCAAAGCCCCTGCCAGTCAACAGCCGAGTACGCAATATCCTTTTGGAACGACCAAATATCAAGCGAGACCCGCCGCGGGCCAGGGCTGTTTCAAGATTCGTGACCGTCGCGGGCCGCGAGTACCCCCGGCGTGTCCCCACGCCGGGGGGGGGCGGCCTGAGGACAGGCCGCCCCTACCAGGTGTGCGCGGAGGTGTGGCCTTCCGAGACGCGGCGCCAGATCTTGAAACAGCCCTGTTCACCGCGCCCCACCGCTTGCGTTCCGAGCGCGCTTGGCATATCTTCCCAGCGCGTGCCACAACGCCGCTTCCCGTCGGTAGATGAGGGCAACACGCCATGCACGACGACAAACCGGTTCTCACGCGGACCGCGATCTGCGCCGGGCTCCGTGACTTGGGCCTGCGCAGCGGCGACCTCGTCATAGTCCACAGTTCGCTGAAGAGTTTCGGCCGCGTCGAGGGCGGCGCCGATGCGGTCATCGATGCGCTCCTGGACGCCGTGTCGCCGGGCGGGACCGTGGCGGTACCGACCCTGACCTACGGGCCGTTTGCGCCGGAAAACCCGCCGCCGCTGTTCGACCCGAAGACGCGGCCCTGCATCGTCGGCCACATCCCGGAAACGTTCCGACAACGGCCGGAAGCGAAGCGCAGCCTGCACCCGACGCATTCGATCGCGGCCATCGGCCCGCTCGCCGACGAACTGATCCGGGACCACGAACGCGCGCGTTCACCGATCGGTCCGGACGGGGCCTGGGGCCGCATCGCCCAGCACGGCGGCTACGTCCTGATGCTCGGCGCGCCCATCCACACCTGCACCATGAAGCACGGCCCGGAGGAAATGCTCATCCCCTGGCGCCTCACCGACTGGGTCGACTGCCAGGTCGTCGCCCCCGAGGGCGTGCGTACGGTCCGGATCCGGCTGCACCAGCGCCCGCCCGAGGGCAAACCCCAGTGGAGCCTGGAACGCGTGCTCGACCAGATGGAACGCACCGGCGGCGTGCGGCGCGGCGCCATCGGGCCCAGCCCGCAAGTCCTGATCCACGCCGCCCGGTTCTGGGTCGCCGTGCTCGCGGACATCGAACGCTCGGTGCTGGCCACGCTGTGACTGGGTCGCGGCTGAGGTGGTCGCCAGGTCGCCCGGCCTGGCAAGGGTTGCAGGCTGGGCGTGGAAGACGGAATGGTGATGCGTCAGCACCCCCGGGCGGCAGACCGCCCGGTCATCTCGGAGTGAAACTGGCGACGATGCACCAAGACCGCCTGAAGGCGGTACTACGAACCTGGCCAACAGCGCAACGAGGCTTGTAGTACCGCGTTCACGCGGTCCGGGTTCGAGTTTCATGGGAGTACGAGCGCAAGTACGATTCCCCGAAAGGACACCCAATCATGCGACTCCCCATGGCCTGCGTGCTGACCCTGGCCTGTGCCTGCGCCACAACCCGCGCCCAAAACACGTTGTCTCAACCCGCCGACACCGACAAACTGCCGGCGCTGGTGCTCTACGTCGCACCGGCCGGCAACGATGCCTGGACCGGCACGCTCGCCGAGCCAAACGCCGGCCGCACCGACGGCCCGTTCGCCACCCTCGAGCGCGCCCGGGACGAACTCCGCCAGCGCCGCAGGACGGGTGGAGTCACCGACGGCGCCGCCCTGCTCGTACGTGCCGGCGAGTACGAACTGACCAAGCCGTTCCAGCTTACGGCGGAGGACTCGGGAACCGCGGCCGCGCCAATCGTGTACCGCGCCTTCCCGGGCGAGAAGCCCGTGCTGTTCGGCGGCAAGCGCATCACGGATTTCAAGCCATTCAAGGACAACATCCTGCAGGCCGATGTGGCCGCGCAGGGATTCAAGGGCGTGCGGTTCCGGCAACTGTACCTGAACGGCGAGCGCCAGACGCCGGCGCGCTACCCGAACACCGACCCGGCGCGGCCGCGCACCGGCGGCTGGGCATTCTCCGACGGCAAACCGTTCTCCATGTACCAGAAGCCCCCGCCCGAACAGGAGACGAAACGCGACCTCCTCGTGCGCGCCGACGACCTCCGCGCCTGGGCGCACCCGGAGGACGGCGAGGTCAACATCTACCCGCGTTACAACTGGGGCAACAGCATTGTTCCCATCGCCGCCTTTGACCGCGAGAAACGCGTCGTCACCCTGGCGCAGGACGCGCGCTACGAGATGCGCCCGTTCGACCGCTACTATGTCCGCGGCCTGTTCGAGGAACTCGACGCGCCCGGCGAGTGGTACCTCGACCACCGCACCTGGACGCTGTACTTCTGGCCGCCCGAGGGTCCCGGTGACATTGCCGGCGCCACTGTCCGCGCCCCGCTCACCGAGAACGTGATCGCCCTCGACAAGACCGAGTACACGTCCATACGCGGTTTTGCCATCGAGTGCTGCGAAGGCTCGGGCGTGGCTTTGCGCGACGCCAGTGACTGCCAGGTCGTCGCCTGCACGATCCGCAACATTGGCGGCCGCAGCGATTGGAGCGCTGGCATCGAGATCCGGAACGGCACGGCCAACGTCGCCTTCGGCAACGACATTTACGACGTCGGCAACTACGGCCTCCAAGTCTCTGGCGGTGACACGAAAACCCTGACCCCGGCGGGGCACTGCGCGGAGAACAACTACATCCACCACACCGGATTGATCAATGGACACGGCTGCGGCATGGGTGTCGGCGGTGTCGGCAACCGCGTGGCGCACAACCTCATCCACGACACCGCGCGTTGCGGCATCTTCGGCGGCGGCAACGACAACGTCATCGAGTTCAACCGCATCCGCCACGCCAATCTCGACACCGAAGACACCGGCGGCATCTACGTCTGCGCCGGCCAGGAAGGCTGGATGCGCCGCGGCCTCGTCATCCGCCACAACTTCCTCTCCGACATCCTCGGGTTCGGCCGCAACGAGGGCAAGTGGGAGTGTCCACGCTACTCCTGGGGCATCTACCTGGACGACGCCATCTGCGAGGCGACCGTGTACGGAAACATCGTCGCACGCACCGTCCTGGGCGGTTCGCACATTCACGGCGGCCGCGACCACACGATCGAGAACAACATCTTCGTCGACTGCGGCAAGCAGCAGATGACCTGGTCCGGGTCCAAGCCGCCGAACACGCTCGAACCCCAGATGCGCGACAAGTACCAGGCGTACAAGGACAGCGAGGTATACCGCAAACACTATGCGAAATTCGCAGCGCTCAACCCCGAGACGGACGGGCCCATGGGCGGCAACCGGTTCGTGCGCAACATCATCTGCTACCGCGATCCGCAGTCGAGCCTCTACGTGGCCAACAACTACCTGCCGGACAAGAACGAGTGCGACTACAACCTGATCTGGCACAGCGACGCACCGCTGCGCGTCAACCTGCCCGGAATCGCGCCTGAAAAGCAGTGGGAGGAGTGGCAGAAACAGGGCAGCGATGTGCACTCGGTCATCGCCGACCCGCTGTTCGTCGACCCGGACAAGGACGACTACCGGCTGAAGCCCGACTCGCCCGCGCTGCCGCTCGGGTTCCAGCCGATCCCGGTCGAGAAGATCGGCCCGTACGCGCACCCGCTGCGTGCGTCGTGGCCGATCGTCGAAGCGCCCGGCGCGCGGGAGAAACCGTTCACGTCCGAGTCGCCCGCGCCCATTCCCTGGCCCGCGCCACCACCGCCGCGGACCGCGCCCCAAGCCACGGTACCGCGTTTGGCCGCTCCAGTCACCGTCGACGGCACGCTCGCCGCGAACGAGTGGCCGGAAAAGACCCTGACGCTGAACCAGACACCCGGCGGCACGCCCATTGCCGGAGCACCGTGCACGATGCGGTTCGGGCACGACGGCGCTTACCTGTACGTGGCACTGACCGTGCCCGTGTCGACTGCCGCGAAGATCGTACCGGGCGAGAAATGGACCGAAAGCGATGGTGCGGAAGTCTGCGTCCGGAATGCGCAGTCCGCACCGCCGGGCCCGACGTTCGTGGTCCAGGGCTACCCGAGCGGCAAGTGCTTCAGTGTCAGCGACGCCGGCGCGCCTGCGGAGTCCGCAGCCAAGCTGGGTGCGGCTGTCCGGTTCGCTGCGCGCATCAACGAGAAGGACTGGACCGGCGAGTGGGCCATCCCGCTCACCGCTGCCGGCATCGAGTACCGGCCCGGCCTGAAGCTCGGGTTCAACCTCGGCCTGCGCCGCACCGACACCGCCGAGTGGATCCAGTGGTTCGGCTCCGGCTCAACCTGGGAACTCGACAAGGCCGGCACCGTGACGCTGGAGTGAGGGTGGCCACATGCAATAGGCATCTCGATACGCGTGTCCAGGTTGTCACGCAGCGGCAGCAGTGGCGCGGGACCTCCGGGACCGCAGCAGAGTACTCGGGGCCGTCTCGGCCCGAGGCCCTCGGCCGGAGACCGGCCGGCGTAACCTACCCCGCTTCGACGCGAGACGCGCCGAGCCACCGCGCGCTCGATCGCATCCCAGCCGGGACACGCCTCTTCTCATGGCCACGTCGCCCGAGTTGGGTAGCATTGCGGTCACACCCGGGCGAGTAGATCGAAGTACTGCTCGCGCGTCATACCGACCGTCCGCATATTGTTCTTGACGATCTCGACGTCGACTTCGTCGTACTCCGGAATCACGACTGCCCGTTTGGCGCCCGGAAAGCGCAGGATATGATGCGACCCCTCCTTGCGCAGGTACTGGCAACCGTACATCTCGAACATACGGATCAACGTGCGGTAGTGAACGGGCGTAAGCCGCGGCATGGTTACACCGTAACGGTCGACTTCTCGAACCCCACAAGCTCACTCTCGACACATCGTCCAGCATCGGTCGTTGAGAACCCGCACTCCGCCAGGTACTCTTCCAGCGTTCCCAGGTCGCGCATCTCACCGAACTGAATTCGCATCATCTCCAAGACGTTCTCCCTGGCTTCCCCGGGCGTGCGGCCCTGCGAGCCGAAATCGAGTTCAGGAATACGCGCCAGATACCACTTTTCCTTCCGCACAATCTCGATGGTCACGGCGAGTTTCATGGGGTCCTCGGTGTTAGGCTACTTCACGCAATCTGCTTGACGAGGGTGTGGTGTCCCATCAGACGGGTTGCGTACACCAGGCAGGTCTGGATATCCTCCGGCTCCAGAGAGGGGTACTGGCGAAGGATCTCCGCATGTGTCTCGCCCGCACTCAGGAACTCAAGGATCGCCTGCGCCGTAATGTGCTTCCCGCGCAGCACGGGTTTGCCGTTGCAGATCTCCGGATCGATCATGATCCGATCTGCCAACGAAGGAACACGTTTCACCGTCTTTTGGTTTCATGGGAGGCACCTCACCTGAATTCCTTGCCTGGTGAAGATACTGCAACGATGCGACGGGGTCAAGGTTTGTTCCGGGCACCTGCCCCGTGCGCAATCTCGCCCCCACCGTGCTATGGTTCCTGGTGTGGGATCGAGTGTCAGAGCTCAGCAGAGGGATCGTGCCCGCGTCGGCCTCCGAACCGTTGCCAGCGCAACCGGTGTGCCGAATCGGGCAACGATGGCGTAGCTATGCCACACAGGCGTCTTGAGGTACTGGTCGGTGTGCTCGTTCTATCGGTGGCGTGCGGGGAGGCGGTCGCTTGCCCGGGCTGCACCTACCGCTACTTCGCGGCGGCCCACCCCGAGTTCCCGTACTACGCGCTGATCGCCGGGCTGCTGGCCACCAACTGCACCGTGGGCTGGAAATGGCACGCCGACCGCGTCCGCGAGTGGCGTGCGTCCCAGACGAGCGTCGCCCCGACACCCGTCCGGCCTCCTGACACCTGAACCCTGAAACCCGAAACCTCTTCCCCTCGACACTCGACACCCAACCCCCGGAGCCTCCCCATGCCCGACACCGTACTACCCGACCGCTGGCGCCTGGATGGCGATGGGATCGCCTGGGACGTGCAGGAGGGCGCGCGGCTGCCGCACCAGGACCATGTCGAGATGAGCGGCCGGCACGTGTCGCTCATTGCGCGGTACGAGCTGGGCCAAAACCGCGACCTGCGCCTGGTTCGGCGCATCTACTGGCCCATGCTGCGCGGCCGCGCCGACGATGTACGCGGCTACATGCGCCGTGAGTTCGACGAGCTGTTCGAGCCGGTCATTCTCCTTGACGGCATCGAGGACCGCGGCGGCAAGACGAAGGTCGAACGCGTCCGGTTCGACGGCGTGCTCACGTTCGAGCACGCACCGCACCGCGGCCTGCAACTGACGCGCCGCCTCTTCCCCTGCCCGGACCAGCACGCCGTGGTCGAGCAGTGGACGTTCACCAACCGCGACACGCAGCCGCGCCAACTCGCCCTCACCGACCTGCACTGGCGCCAGGGCAGCGGTGGCGTGTACGGCGCGTATGAACTGACCGTGGATCATACCGCCTGCGAGGCGATCCTGCAGCCCGGCGCGGTGCTGACCACCGCCATCATGTTTGCCGCACGCCGCTGTGACCGGCCGGCCGAGACCGTGACTGCGGACTCCGCACTTGCGCGCCGGCAGACGCGCTGCCGGACGCTGCGCGAGGCGTTGCGGCTCGAGACGCCCGACCCGGTCCTGAACCGCTGCTTCGCGTTCGCCTGCCAGCGCACCGGCGAGACGCTGTTCGAGACGAAGATGGGCCTGGTCCACTCGCCCGCCGGCAACAGCTACTACGGTGGTATCTGGGCCAATGACCAGGTCGAGTACGCCGGACCGCTCTTCCCGTTCCTCGGCGACGCGGATGCGAACCTCGCCGCCCTGAACGCCTACCGCATCTTTGCCCGCGCCATGACGCCGGAGTACACGGCCATCCCGTCCTCGTTCGAGGTCGAAGGCGACAAGCCCTGGACGCACTGCGGCGACCGCGGCGACGCGGCCATGTACCTGTACGGGTGCAGCCGCTACCTGCTGGCGCGCGGCGACCGCAGCCTGGCCGCCGAACTCTGGCCCGCCATCGAGTGGTGCGCCGAGTACTGCCGGCGCAAGACCACCGCCGCCGGCGTCGTCGCGTCCGACACCGACGAACTCGAGGGCCGCTTCCCGTCGGGCAAGGCGAACCTGTCGACCTCGACGCTCGCGTACGGCGGATACCGCGCCGCGGCCGCCGTGGCGCGCGGGCTGGGCAAGCTTGAACCCGCCGCCGAGTTCGACCGTCGTGCCGCCGCCCTGGACGCGGCGATCGAGCGCTACTTCGGCGCGGAGGTCGAGGGGTTCGAGACGTACCGCTACTACGACGGCGGCGCGGTCCTGCGTGCCTGGATCTGCCTGCCGCTCACGATGGGCCTGTTCCGGCGCGCCAAGGGCACGATCGTCGCGCTGTTCTCACCGCGGCTCTGGACCCCGGACGGCCTGGCCACGCAGGCGGGCGACCGCACCTTCTGGGACCGCGCCACGCTCTACGGCCTGCGCGGCGTGTTCGCCGCCGGCGAGACGGAGACGGCCCTGCAATTCCTGACCGCGTTCTCGCACCGCCGCCTGCTCGGAGACCACGTGCCGTACGTGGTCGAGGCGTGGCCGGAAGGCGGCCAGGCGCAGCTCGGCGCGGAGAGCGCGCTCTACTGCCGCGTCTTCACCGAAGGTCTGTTCGGCATCACCCCGACGGGGTTCGACACGTTCACCTGCCGCCCGCGCCTGCCCGGTGCCTGGGACCGCATGGCCCTGCGCGGCGTGCACGCCTTCGGCAGCGTGTTCGACGTCGAGGTCGAGCGTGCCAGCGCCGCACACCTGCGGGTCACACTCGCAGCGACCGGGGGCAAGAGAGCAGTGCGCGATATCCCGGTCGGGGATGCTGCGGACTTCGCACTCGCCAACCGCTGGGACTGAAGCATTACGATGACCCGCAAGCTCACGCCGGCGCACTCCCCGGCGTCTCTCACCGCATCGGACCACGGCCCGCCATCTCGATGCGTACGGGATCGGACAAGACGATCAGGTCCTGGACATCGAACTGCTCGAGCAGCCCGAAGCAGAAAACGATTGAGTTCTGAACGTAGTCCACCTGCCAGTCCATCAACCGGCGCAGAGTGTCGGGCACATTGACCGGCAGGCTCAGCGTCCCGAAGCCGCCCGGGCGCAGCGCGGCGCCGCACAGCGCCACCAGCCCTGCCTGCAGCCCGGGCGCTGCGACGTCCACCCCCGCGGCGCCGGTCTCGGTCCGAATCCATTCGCCCGCCGCGAGAAGCTGCGCCGTGCAGATGCCCAGCGGCCGGTCGCCCGCCGCCGCCACGCATTCCATGAACAGGTAATGGTACTCGCCCTTGGCGATCACCTGCTCGCCAAACGCGAACAGGTCGGCGACGAAGACATGCCTGCCGCTGGCCACCGCCGCGTGGACCTGTCCGCCGCTTCTGGCACGGCCCGATTCTGGGATGACCAGCAGCGGGGCCCCGGATGTGCCGGCCGGCCGGAACTCCGTGACCGGAACGCGCCATCGGTCCATGGCCAGAACGTGGTGGCGGATCTCGACCCCGGCGACGGTCCGTGGCTGGCCGGCGGCACAGGCGGTCACGGCGTAGCTGGCCGGAAGGTGCAGGACCTGCGCCAGGCGCTTCCGGTCCGAGGCGGCGGTCCGCCGCGACGAGCGCCTGACCGGCAGGTTGGCGGCCAGGTCTGCGGCAATGCGCAGCAGCGTTGGATTGCCCGGAGGCAGCCCGACCGCCAGTTCCCACTCGGAGCGGAGTTCGCCCTCGCACGGGATGTCCTGCGTGGAGATGCCCAAATCCCACGCCTCGTTCAGGAACCGGTAGAACCGCTCGCGGATGTCCTTCTCGTAGTTGTGCGTGCCAGGGACGGTGTTCACGTAGAACGCGATCCGGTCCTCGACGCCCAGGCGCTTGTAGACCCTGCGGGCTGGCTCGTACAGGGCCGGCCGCATGAACTCCGGCCGGAAGATGCCGTCGTTGGCGCTGTGGACGAGTACCGCGGGCCGGGGTGCGAACATCGCCGTCAGCGTGTCATAGTCGGCGATGGTGCAAAGGTCCACGGGCGTCTGTTCAAGGTCGCCGTGGTCCTGCCAGCGTATGGTCGCGCGGTGCCAGATCGGCGAGTGCCCGGAGACCGGCATGGTCGCACGAATCCGTTCATCGATGGCGGAGAGGACGGCCGTCTGCCAACCGCCGCCGGACAACCCGGTCATGGCGACCCGTTCGGGGTCGGTGTGCGGGTGGCGGAGGAGCACATCCAGGCCGCGCTTCATGGCGAGGTACATGACACCGACGCCCGCGACGCCGCACAGGTCGATCTGGCCCTGGTGCATGTGGCTGTGCGAGCCCTGCAGTTCACCCATGCCGATGAACTCGGTGTTCAGGGCCAGGATGCCGCGCTTGGCCAGGTTGATGCACCGCGTCTGCTTGTACGTCGCCGCCTTGCCGCCGCGATCGTGCCCATTCGGGTTCAACACCGCCGGAACCTTGCCGCGCAGGTTCTTCGGTTCATAGAGCAAGGCCGGGATCCACATCCCCGGGTAGCCTTCGTAACGGAGCTTGCGGATGCGGTAGTCCTTGCCCGCATCGATGACCCCGCGCCACTCCACCTTGGGCGGCGCGTCCTGGATCCCCGGCCGGTGCCCGCGCAGGTACACCTTGGCGAGCAGGTCGCGCCGGACCTGCGCGGTGCGCTGGCCCCACTCGGCGGCCGTCTCGGGATACTGGAGCCGGGGAAGTTTCTCCCGGTAGTAGCCCATCATCACCCGGGTGTGGGCGTTGCGAAGAAGTCGGCGCGACAAAGCACGGGCGGTCTGCTCGGGTTTGAGTCGTGTAGGCATGGTGCTGCTGAGTGCTCCCTCTTGCTGGACGAGGATTGACGGCCTGCGGACAACCTTCCCTCGGTTACGGTGCGGGACTGTGCTTCCAATGAGACTGAGGCCAGGGCGAATGATGCGCGACTCTCGATTCACGGCGCAGGCCCCGGCGCTATCAAGCCCGCCCGCATTCCGCGCCAACCGTCCGCGGCCAGATCCTGCGGGGCGAGGCCAACGACAGATCACGGGCCAAGGATATCCACGCCCTTCAGGCCAAACGCAGGGGCTGCAGCCAGCAAGTGCTCGTCGTGGCTGTAGACGGTGTCGAAGCCATGTTCGAGCGCACAGGTCAGGTGCAGGGCATCGGCCGCCCGCAGGAAGACCGCTGGCGCCAGCGCTTCCAGGCGCTGACACGCCGACTGTACCATGGCGTCCGTCACGCTGAACCACCGCCAGAGGCCGGCGCGTTCGTCCACCTCGAGGCGCCGGCAAACGGCCTGCCCGTCGCGCAGGCTCAAACGCTTCTCACGGACATGTCGCTTTACCGCCGCCACGAATTCCAGGCGCCCGTGCAGGCAGCACGACAATCCCGTCCTGCCTTCCAACCAGGCGAGAATCTCCTCCGTCCCCGGCTCCCGGAGGTAACATTTCACGATGTAGGACGTGTCCAGGTACATCATCGACCGTCCCGGTCTTCGCCAATCAGCAACGTGGTGTCAATCCCAACAGCGGGAAGGCGCTCGGCCCGACGTCTTGGGAAGGGCATTCCCGCGACTTCTGCTTCGGAGAAGGGCTTGATGACCGCCATGCGCCGGCCGCGTTCCGTGATGATCACCGGCTCGAGAAGCGCGGCGCGTACGTGCTTGCCGGTCGCGGCATGCAGTTCCCGAATGGAAATGGTCTTCATACAGCCAATGTGACACGCGTGACACATGTTGTCAAGAACATCACCCACGGCTTTTCACGGGCGCTCTTGACAAGCGGCCGAGCCGGGTGCATATTGCCATTGGTTGATGTGGTTAACCAGGTTATCCGCTGGATGCGAACCGAGGACACCGAGGAGGCCTGCACCATGACGAACCGCACCGCAGCGACGTCACACCGTGAGCGGGACCGGCGGCACCGGTTTACGCTCGTGGAATTGCTGGTGGTGATTGCCATCATTGCCGTGCTGGCGTCGATGCTGATGCCGGCGCTGGCGGGGGCGAAGAACCGGGCGAAGCGCGCCGTGTGCATGGGTAACCTGAAGCAGTGGGCCACGGTTTCGCACCTGTACGCCGGCGAGTTTGACGGAGCGCTCTTCCCGCATGAGACAGCCATCCCCAACGTCCTCTACTGGACCGCGGCGGGCGACAAGTTCTCAGAGTACCTCGTGCCGACGTACGCGATCCCGCGGGAGGTCTGGTTCTGCCCCGCCGACGAGATTTGGTCCAAGGGAGTCGGGAATGCGTCTGCCGATTACTACTGGGCCCCGTCCTATCACAACTACGGCCGCGCCAGCAGCTACTGTTTCTTCACCGGCAAAGGCGCGGACCGCAGTGCCCGCTTTCTCCTCGATGACCGCGACGTGCCCAGCCTGAACACCAACTCGCCCGAGGCCGTCATCATGGCGGACATGTTCCGCCTGTCCAACGCGCCAACCTTTCCCGTGATTGCCAGCCACAGCCAGACGATTCCTGAGGGCGTCAATGTCCTCCGACTCGACGGCAGTGTCGGCTGGCGGCCGCGGCCGGACGTGCGCCCGCGCTACCGCCTGCTCGCGGGCGGGACGACCTATGATTACCACTGGTGACGGGCGCGGCGGCGGACGGAACGAGCGTCGAGCGCTGAAGGAGGAAGAACTCCATGAACATGAGAACCATCGCATCCCTGTTTCTTCTGCCGGCGCTGGCCGGTGCCGCGGATTCGACTCCCACGCTGCATCCGAAAGCGCAGGCGCTGCCGTTCAAACACCAGGGACCGTTCGTCACCACGAAGGACGGCGGCGTTTTGTGTGTGGATGCGAAGAATGCGCTGCGCAGCAGCGATGAAGGGGCGACCTGGAGCGCCACACCGGTGTTTACCGAGCCGGCGAAGTTCATGATCAGCAATGAACGGGCGTTGCTGCGGACCCGGGAAGGGGTGGTGATTGCGGCGTGGATGAACGGGGCGGAGCGCCGGTCGCCAAAAGGCTGGCACTGGGGCGGGAAGGATGTGAGCTGGCAGGAGTTCGTGCTGCCGACGTATGCCTGCCGCAGTCTCGACGGCGGCAAGACCTGGGAGGCGCCGGTCAAACTCAGCGAGCCCTGGTGCGGCTGCATCCACTCGATGATCCAGACCCGCGGCGGGCGCATCGTGCTGGTGGGACAGGAGATCATCCCCGAGTGGCGCCACGCGACGGTGATGTTCGTCTCCGATGACTTAGGACAAACCTGGCAGCGCAGCAACATGCTGGACTACGGTGTCGGCAAGCACGATCACGCCGGTTCCATCGAAGGCACGGTCATCGAACGGACGGACGGCACGCTGTACCTGCTGCTGCGCACGGAGTCGGGGTGGCTCTGGGAGGCGACCTCCGCGGATGGCCTGAAATGGGACGGGCTGAAGCAGTCGCAGGTCGCGTCGGTGACGTGCTGCCCGCAGATGGCGCGGTTGCAGGACGGACGCATCGCCCTGCAGTGGAATGCGCCGCCACGCCACGCACCCGCGGACCGTCACAGCCGCGCGGAGTTGTCGCTCGCGTTCTCGGCGGACGATGCGCAAACCTGGTCCAAGCCGGTCATTGTCGCGGCCAACTACGACGACGGTGCGCGCGTGTCGTATCCGTATCTGTACGAGCGGAAACCGGGCGAGTTGTGGATCACCACCATGCAGGGCAACCTGCGCATGAGGGTCAACGTCGCCGAGCTGGACGGTGGCGAGATTCCCGTCCACAAACCGAAGCCTGTGCCCAAGCCCGAACCGGGTGGCATCATCACGTTCGGCGATTCAACGACCGCCCCGCGCCCCGGTTCAGTCAAGAAGGTGTACTCCGTGCGTGTGGGTGAAGTGCTGCAGAGCAGCGGTTCCAGCCTCGCGGTCTACAATGCCGGGATCGGCGGCAACACGACGGCTGACGCACGGAAGCGGTTTGCCAAGGACGTGCTGCAATACAAGCCCAAGCTCATCGTCATGCAGTTCGGCATCAACGATGCCGCCGTGGATGTGTGGAAGACGCCGCCCGCCACCGCGTCGCGCGTGCCGCTGGCGGAATACGAGGCGAACCTGCGGGCCATGATCGCCGAAGCCGCCAAGGAGAACGCCAAGGTCATTCTGATGACCACCAATCCGGTGCGCTGGACACCCGCGCTCCAGGAAATGTACGGCAAACCGCCCTACCGCGCCGACGCCGAAGACGGCTTTGACGCGCCGATACTCACGGGTTACTGCGATACGGTCCGCGCGCTGGCGAAGGAACTGAACGTGCCACTCGTGGATGTCCGCGCCGCATACCCCGCCTTTGCCGCGGAGCACAAGATCACGGTTGACGAGATGCTGCTCGACGGCATGCACCCAAACGACCTCGGGCATCAACTGGTGAGCGAACTGCTGCTGCCGGTCATCCGCAATACCGTAAAGTGATCGAACCGTCCCGGCGCGATTCACACCGACCATCGAGAGGCGATAGCCGCAGGGAGGCAACGATGGGACACACCACGAGTCCGATGAGCATTGTTGGCTTGGCGGCAGGCAACCTGTTCGCCGCCCAACCGGTCTTGAGGCACACCGATGTATTCGTGTCGGGTGCGGACGGCTATTGCTGCTACCGCATTCCGGCCATCGAGACGGCCGCTGACGGTTCGCTGCTGGCGTTTGCCGAGGCCCGCAAGTACAATCGCGGCGACCCCGGAGAGCCAAATAGCGAGCTCGACCTGGTGCTGAAGCGGAGCACCGACGGCGGCGCGACCTGGTCGGCCATGACGGTGATCGAGCACGCGGGCGCGATGTGGTCGGCAGCGAACCCGGCCACGGTGGTCAATCGCAACAACGGACGAGTCTGGCTCCTGTACCTCCGCTGCAAGCCGGACCGCGGCACTGCGACGGCCCGAGCCGGGACCGACGACCTGCAGACGCTCGCCCGCACCAGCGACGACCAGGGCCTGACTTGGTCGGAGCCGATCGACCTCACCGGCGTGGCGCGCGACATGAACGACCCGGGCTGGACTTCCAGCGTTGTGGGGCCCGGCGGCGCGATCCAGACCCGGACCGGCCGGCTCCTTGCACCGGTCTGGACCTGCCCGGCGTGGCATCAATGTGTCCTCTTCAGCGACGACCACGGCCGTACCTGGCAACGCGGCGGGATGGTGCCAGGCGGACAGAACGGCAACGAGAACCAGCTCGTCGAACTGGCCGACGGAAAGATCCTGTTCGACATCCGCCAGAACTCCGGTCCGCACCGCTGGCTGGCCACCAGCAACGACGCCGGCCTGACTTGGTCCGAACCCCGACCTGGCGTAACGGTCACCGCCGTGGCCTGCGCCATCGAACGCTACACGCTCAAGTCCGCGGGCGACGACCGCGACCGCATTCTCTGGACCGGCCCCAAGGGCCCGGGACGCAGCCATCTCGTGGCCCGCATCAGCTGTGATGAAGGTCAGACCTTCGCCCACGAACGGCTGATCACGGACGAACCGGCGGCCTACTCGGACCTGACGATTCTCAAGGACAAGACGGTCGGGGTACTTTGGGAGCGCGGCGACTACAAGTTCATCACGTTCACCCGCCTCGACCGCGAGTTCATTGAGCCGGGGAGGTGAGAGGGGCAGAGCATGGGAGATTGGGAAGATTGGGGTGATGGGGTGATGGGGTGATGGGGTGATGGGGTGATGCAAGAAGTGCGATGCCCCTCGACAGCCGCCCCAGGAACCGCACCCACTCCGCCAATTCCACCCAATACCCCAATACCCCAGTCCCCCATCCCCCGGCCAGGCCACGGGACAGGTGCAAGAGAGACAACGGAGACAACCATGCCAGACGCGATCAACATCGGGAATCGGCGCGAACTGTTCTGGGACGAATATCTCATCGATACTCAGAAGACCACGGCGCAACTGAGGCTGCACCAGCCGCAGGCACGCGAGGTCGTCATCGACCACAACCTGCCGTGGGAAGGCGACGGCTGCGATTTCTACTGCATTCTGAAGGACGCCGGGCTCTACCGGCTCTACTACCTCGGCTGGGAGATGATGAATCCGGAGACCACACGACTCTTACCCCGCCCGGTCGTCGTCTGCTACGCCGAGAGCCAGGACGGCAGGACCTGGACAAAGCCCGATCTCGGCATCTGCGAGTTCGAGGGCTCAACGGCGAACAACATCATCCTCGACAAAAACACCGCGGCGTTCGACAATTTCTCCGTGTTCAAAGACACGAATCCCGATTGCCCCAGGAGTGAGCTCTACAAAGGGGTAGGTCTTGGCGGAAAGGACTACCTGTGGTGCTTCACGAGCGAGGACGGCATCCATTTCCGGAAGTCATGGCCGATGACGAACCACGGCAAGTTCGACACGCTCAACATCGCGTTCTGGGACAAGCATACAAACCAGTACATATGCTATATCCGCAACTTCCACAGTGTGCCGGGCAATGACTTGAACGCCGGCATCCGGGACGTGCGCTGGATGGTGTCAAGGGATTTCAAAGGCTGGACGATCCCGGTCTTGCTCGACTTCGGCGGCGCCGATGACTATCCGCTCTACACCAACGTCGTTCAGCCCTACTACCGCGCCGACCACATGTATGTTGGGTTCCCGTCGCGATACGTGGAGAAGAAGCAATGGACTTCGAACTTCGACCAACTCGCGGGCGCCGCCGAACGCAAGACACGCATGAAACTGCACCCGCGTTACGGCCTCGCCATCACCGACTGCGTGTTCATGTCGTCGCGTGACGGCAAGACGTGGAAGCGCTGGGACGAAGCGTTCATGACGCCGGGCCTGGAGCATGAGCGCAACTGGGTCTACGGCGACTGCTACCCGGCTCTCGGCATGATTGAGACGGCGAACGACCTGACCGGTGCGCCGAATGAGCTGTCGATGTACACGTTCGACAATCATTGGTCCAGGACGCCCGCCAAGTTGCGCCGCCACACGATAAGAGTCGACGGGTTCGTGTCCTACCATGCCACCTACAAGCCCTGCACGGTGGCGACCAAGCCGTTCATCTTCGAGGGCCGTTCGCTATCGATTAACTTTGCGACGTCCGCGATCGGCTACCTCAAGATCCGTCTCGTCGGCGAAGGTCTGGCGCTTGACTCCTGCGAGCTGTTCGGCGACAGTCTGGATCGGCGAGTCGTCTTCGAGGCCGGCGATGTGGCGGCGCTCTCGGGCAAACCGGTCACCATGGAAATAACGATGAGCGACGCCGACATTTGCTCGTTCAAGTTCGGCGAGTAGCTGGTGTTGGTACGGTGAAACGGGAACTATGAAAGACGCGAACGGCCGCGAAAGGGCGCAGGCCCAATGCTACCAAGGTTCTCGGCGACGTCACCCTATGGAGCGCGGTGGCAAGTCCGCCACGGGCGGCGCGACACCGCTTTGACTGAGGCGCATTGCCCGCGCAACGTAATCCAGCCAAAGCGGCGGCGCCGTCCTGCTGTACAGCGGGACTCTGCCGCCGCACTCCACATACCGCTGTCGATGGCCACGATTCGCCGCGATCCCGACGCGTTTGCCAGGTGCGACGGACACGCAGCACCGGAGAACCTCAGTCGCTTTGGGGGGGAGGCCGGTTTGGGTAATGGGCGCCTGGGAAGCGATACCATCGGCCCCGCGGAGGAGTCTCCCATGCGTTTGCACGTTCTGGCCGCAACGACGCTGGTCACCGCCGTGGGCACAGCCCACACCGGCAGTGCGGACAGCCCCGCCCCGCCCCGCGTGACGGCAATGCTCGAGTCGGGGCAAGAGACGGTCCGCATCGTCTGCTTCGGCGACAGTATTACCGGTGTCTACTACCACACGGGCGGGCGACGCGCCTGGTGCGATATGCTGGGGATCGCACTGGCCAGAATCTATCCCAACGCCAAACTCGAGATGATCAACGCAGGGATTAGCGGCAACACCACCGCCGCCGGGTTGGCACGGATGGAGAAGGACGTTCTGGCTCACAAACCGCACCTGGTGATCGCGATGTTCGGAATGAACGATTGCCCTAGCGGCAAGCCGGGCGTGTTCGGCGACAACCTGAAGACGATCGTCCATCGCAGCCGCGCCGTTGGGGCCGAGGTCGTGCTGTGCACGCCGAACTCGATCTACCCGGAAGACCAAGGCCGAGACAAGCATCTTGCGGACTTCGCAGAGGCGGTCCGCAAGGTGGCCGCCGAGATGTCCGTCCCCCTCGCCGACTGCTACAAGGCCTACGAAGACCTGCACGCCGCCAACCCGCTCGAGTGGAAACTGCTGATGAGCGAGACCATTCACCCCGGCATGAACGGCCACAAACTCTTCGCTGAAGTCATTGCGGAGGCGATGTCCGGGAAGCGCGTAAAGCTCGACGACGTCGGCCCGCTTCCGACATCGCTGGCGTTCACCTACGCGCGCCTGCAGGCGGGAAAACCGCTCAGCGTCATTGCGATGCCGCCGTACGACCGACTCATGCCTGATGCACTCCGCAAGATCCGCCCCGACGCCGTGATCAACGTGACCGTATGGCCGACCGCCCCGGCAGCGCTGGGCCCGATGGAGAAGTGGAGTGCCGGCATTCGCGCCAAGAAACCCGACCTGGTCGTTGTGGGCGTGCCTGCCGCGGCCGACGCCCCATCGGAAGAGCAGTTCATCCGCTCGTACAATTGGATCCTGGACTACGCCCTGGCCTTTGGCCGGCAGGAGTGGGACACGATCGCCATCCTGCCCTCGATGACCGACGGCGCGAACACGTCAGGGCGCGAACCGCTGGCACGCCGTGTCATCCTCAGCAAGGACATCGGCTTCATCGAACGTCCGGATGGCGACACGTCACCCGCGGCGGACGTTCTCTACCGCTGGTTCCAGGAGCAGTACAAGACCTGCAGCATTCCCGCCGAGTAGTGCCCCGTCTGAACATGCTTGAAAGGACGCGGCCTTGGCGTTGCAGAGCGTGCGGAATAGGGCTATTCCATATACATACATCAAGGGGAATAGTCCAATGGAATGCGTGCCAAGGCTGCTGAACAGGGAACTGTCCCGCATATCGGCAGCCTGCTGTTGGCAAGAGTATTTTGGCGGTAAACGTGATGGAGGGACCTCAACAATGCGGCTGCAAACGGTCGTGGAGAGCATGCCGGCCCCGGCGGACGCCGGGACGCCGCGAAACACCGAGGCGTCGCTGCTGCTGCGCCGCGACGGTTCGTACC
Source organism: Lentisphaerae bacterium RIFOXYA12_64_32 (assembly GCA_001803235.1). Lineage (GTDB taxonomy): Bacteria > Verrucomicrobiota > Lentisphaeria > Oligosphaerales > YB12-FULL-65-16 > YB12-FULL-65-16. Next base: position 4,535 of record MHBL01000006.1, on the reverse strand, counting down.
TGCTGGCCTACACCGAGTTCTACGGTGGCGGCCAGGACGACGCCGCAGCCAGTATCGTGGGCGTGGTGTCCACAGACGGCGGCCGAACTTGGGGTGGCAAACGCGTCCTGCAGCCGAATGTCGGCGGCTGCAATGTCATGAGCGCTGCCCTGCTGCGCCTGCAGGACGGGGCCGTGCTGCTGGCCTTCATCCGCAAGGACTCGCACCAGTCCTGCACGCTTTACGCGCGGCGCAGCGAGGATGAGGGTGAGACGTTTGCCGCGCCCGTGCAGATCAACCCGTGGCAAGCCTACATGGGCTTTGTCAACGACAGCCTCGTGCAGCTCCGCAGCGGCCGCGTCCTGTGCCCGGTCTACTTCTCTGCGAGCGCGTGCTGGACGACGCAGGAACTCTACGTTGCACGCGTGTGCCTCAGCGACGACGGCGGCCGCTCGTGGCGCGCGGCGAAGGGCGATGTCGACTGCCCGAAGCGCGGCGCCATGGAACCGGTGCTCGTCGAGAAACCCGACGGCACGCTGCTGATGCTGTTGCGGACCCAGATGGGCTGCGTCTACCAGTCGCTGAGTGACGACGATGGCGAAACGTGGTCGCCCTCAACGCCGAGCGTGCTGACCAGCCAGGAAGCGCCTATTGCGGCGCGCCTGATTCCCGGCACGGACCGCCTCCTGCTGGTGTGGAACGCGGACTACGATCCCGCCGCGCGCTCGCACGGCGGACGGCGCTCGCCCCTGCACGTGGCCGTGGCGGCTGCGGACCTCGCAGCGCCGCCGGAACGGCTGCCGCTGGAGGCGTCGGCCACAGCGACCTTCGCCTATGCCAGCATCGCCTTCGCTGGCGACCGCGCGCTGCTGACCTACTACGTCGGCCAGGATTCGGCCCTCATCGGAGGCAAGAGTTCGACCCTGCTCAGCCTGAAGTTCCGCGCCCTGAACCTCAAGGCTTTGCAGGACGGCTGATCCACGGCTATCCTTCATGATCTTCATGGACTTCATGGTGAAGAATTGACCACGATAAAGGCGAGGTGACCCATGCGCGAGGAATGCAAGACGCTCCGGGGCGCTCTCGTGACACGACGGAAAATCGTTTCGAACCCCGCCGTCTGGCGCCGCATGGTTCTTACGGCGGCCGTCGCCGGCATGCTTGCGGGCCCGGCTCGGGCGGCGGAACCCGCTCCTCCCCAGGCGCCACGGCCTGTGCCCCTTGTCAGCACGACCATCGACTTCCTGGACTACTGCTTTTACCGAACTCAGCCTGACGTCGGGTACTTCACCGAGGCGCAGTACGAGGACGTCATCAAGTCCGTGGCGGCAGCGGGTATCGGCAAGATCTACATCCGTGTTAATGTGTGCGGCCTTACCTTGTACCCGACCCAGGTCGGCAAACAGTTCGCCGGCGACGGCCGCGACCCCGGCTCGACTTACCTGGCGAACACGCTGAAGAAATACGACCCGCTCCAGAAGACGATCGAACTGGGCCGCAAGTACGGTCTGAGCGTCTGGGCCTGGGAGAACCTGTTCGATGACGAGGCCACGGTCTTCAGTTACCCGCCGGTCAAGGGCAACGCCAAGTACGAGACCTACGGCGAGTACCCGCTCAAGGATCCGTTCCTGATCGCCAATCCGCACCTGCAATGGACCCTGGATCCACGCCTCAAGACCGACCCGGCCGCCGCGGCTGCAACCCAGACCGCCGCCGGACCGATCACCAAAGTGCGTATCGTCAGTGAGGAGAAGAAGGCGCCGCGCGTCACCCGGGAATTGCTCGACGTGTACGTGAGCCCGGACAACCGCACCTTCACGCGCTACCCGGCCGACGACGTCACGGTCACGATCCAGCCCAGCGGCCCGGGGCCGGTGGTCATCCTGGAGAACCTGCGCATCACGGAGCCCTACCTCAAAATCGCCTTCAAGCAGGAGTGGCCCCAGGACGGCACCTACACGATCGCAGGCATGCCGGCCACACTGACTGAGGTGTTCTTTGACGATGCGTGGCGCCCTGCGTTCTGCTCGTTCTCCGAAGGAACGGACCCCGGCACCGGCGGTGTGGACTTCGCCAGTATGAGCCGCTTCGCCCTGGACTACGGCACACGCGCCCTGGTCGTTGCCAAGTGCACACCGCCGCTGCCGCCGTCCTACGGCATGCTCGAGTTGTCTTACCCGGAGGCCAAAGCCCACAAACTCGCCAAACTCCGGGAACTGGCCGCCTACCCGTTCGACGGGTTCGCCTACTCGCTGCGAACCCACAGCCGCGTCTCCGCGCCGGCGAAGTACGGCTTCAATGACATTGTCCGCGACGAATTCCTGAAACGGTACGGCAAGGACATCTGGCGCGACGACTTCGACCGTGACGCCTGGTCCGCGCTCCGGGCTGAGGCGGTCAACGAATATCTCAAGTTGGCCTCGGCGGCCATCGCGCCCCGCCCCCTGTACATGGACTGCCCCGCGCCCAACACCGGCTACGCTCGCATGTACGGGGGCATGCCGTTCCAGGCCGAGCAATGGCTCAAGGACGGGGCCGTGGCCGGCGTGCGCCTGCTCGGGTTCCCGCCCGGCCAGTACCCGCAACTGGGTCAGCCTGGTGCCCCGAAAGTCCGCTTGGTGAAGTTCGTCGACAACGGCGCCTACTTCCTCCCCCAGGACCGCAGGGAGGAAGCGGTTCGAACCTTCACGGCCGACTTCCCCGGCTGGCTTGCCGATCCGCAGCTCGACGAGATCGAGTTTTACGAGACGCAGATGTACACCGACAATCCCAGGTACCTGGAGATCATCAAGACCACGCTGGACGAAGTCCGGCGAACCCGCACAAAAGGAGAAGAGGCCATGCCAACCGCACCGGAACCGAAGGTCACGACCCTGCCGGAACTGCGCGAGGCGCGCAAGAAGCAGGCCTGGCGGCCGCGGCGCATCATCTTCAACAACGACGGGAACGAGCCCGTCTATCTCTGCGACACCGCGACACCCGAGGCGCTGCTGGCCTGCCGTACGACAGGGCTGCTCGGCTCGCAGGTGGACTCCATCTTCTACTGCACCTGGAGCTCCGGATTCGGCGTGTTCACGCACAACACAAAGGTCGGCGAGGTCTTCACGTCCACGGCAAACCCCACGCACCCGGACAACAAACGCGGCGGACTCTCGAAGAACAAGACAGCCGAGTTCATCCAGCAGGGCACCGACCCGCTCAAGATCATGGTCGACTTCTGCAAGGCGCACCGGATCGAAGCCTTCTGGTCCTTCCGCATGAACGACACACACGACGCCTGGGGCAGCTGGTACGGCAGCCTGCTGTTCCCGCAACTGAAGAAGGACCACCCCGAGTGGCTCGTGTCGCCGTTGAAAGCGGGCGCCACGCCGGGCAGCACCGACGTGAAGGACTACGACCGGGCCAAGCACGGCGGCTGGACCGCCATGGACTTCAATCACCAGGAGGTGCGCGACCTGGCGGTCAGGTTCATCGAGGAAGTATGCCAGAACTACGACGTCGACGGCATCGAGATGGACTTCCTGCGCCACGCGGTCTACTTCAAGGGCCCGGCCTGGGGCACGGACGCGACGGCCGACGAACTCGCCAAGCTCACCGATATGGTGCGCCAGGTCCGCGACGTCACGGAACGCATCGGCCTGCAGCGCGGGCGACCGATCCTGGTCGCGGTGCGCGTGCCGGATTCGGTCGAGTACGCCAAGGCCATGGGCATCGACATCGAGCGCTGGCTGGCCGACGGGCTGGTCGACACCATGGCTGTGTCCGACTACTTCCGGCTGAACCCGTGGACGGTAAGCACGGAACTGGGCCACAAGTACGGCGTGCCGGTCTACGCCTGCCTGAGCGAGACGCGGCTGAAAGACACCGACGCGGCGCGCCTGCGCTCAACACCGGCCTGCTACCGTGGCCGCGCCGCCGTGGCCTGGGCCGAAGGCGTGGACGGCATCTACATGTTCAATGCGTTCGACCCGCGCAGTCCGCTGTGGCGCGAACTCGGCGACGCCAACGCGCTGCGCGCGTTGGACAAGACGTTTGTCGTCGCGGCGCGCGGCGCGCAGGTCACCAACTTCTGGATGGCGGATGGCGAAAAACGCTTCCAGAAACGCGCCTACTTGACACCCGAACGACCGCTACCGCTCGAACCCGGCAAGCCGGCATCCATCGAACTGCGCGTGGACGGAATGCCCGAAGCGAGTGCCGATCCGGCCCGTGCGGTGTCCGCAACCCTGCGCGTTCGGGTGGACGGTGGCGTGGCGGCGGACAATCTGGTGGTCACGCTGAACAGCACGCCGCTCACAGGTGCCACCGCGACCGCGCCCTGGCTCGACTACCCGGTCGCCTTGAACCTGGTGAAGGAAGGCCCCAACCTGATCGAGGTCACACTCAACCCGGGCCCGGTCGCCAAAGCGCGCTGGCTCGACGTCGCACTGCAGGTCAAGGCACCTGCGGGCGGGCCACTGCCCGGGGGGCGCTGACGCAGTACACGGAAGGGGTGCTGCGTCAGCTAAGGGTGGAGCACAGACCCCTGCCACCTCGTGTGGCAGGTGAACGGGTTC
>MHBL01000005.1 GCA_001803235.1 Lentisphaerae bacterium RIFOXYA12_64_32 | reverse complement strand
CATATCCCGGCCTCCACGCGGAGGCCCATTTCTCCATGGGGACGTGCTTGCACAGGTCGACCAATGACACTCAATATACTCTGCCGCAGCACCGCACCACAGTCGGAGGCGGCGTTTGCCCGCGTCGCGCCCGGCCCGGGCGCCTATCGTCCGCCGCGCACGACCGCGCGGTTGACGGGTGCCGGTTCGTCGAGCAGCACGCATCCATTGTGCGCCAGGCGCGAACCGTTCCAGACAGCCAGCGCCGTAACCTGGCCCGCCCGTTCGCGAATCACGACTTTCTCGGCGTTCGACGTCACCGGCCCGACCGCGTAATCGCCGCCCTGGCGCTTGAAGACGACCGTGTCTACGCGGTCGCCCGCAGTGATCCGGACCCCCTCGACGCCGGGCGCCTGCAGCGGTTCGAGCCGCCAGTCCACCTCCGCCTGGGCACGCTGCGGACTCAGCACGACCAGGTATTGGTAGTCGGGGCCGTAGACGCGGACGCCACCGCGGTCGTCCCACTGCGGGTACGGCGGCTTGCTCGGCGACTCGTTCCAGATGTGGATCCACGGCGGGTACAGGCTCAGGCACTGGCACTCGTGCAGCGGTCGGTCCGGTAGCGCGTGCGCTCGGGCCAGGCGGTCCGGGAACCGGCAGCGCCAGCCGGTTGGGAATACCGGTTGCACAACGAGCTTCGCCTTGCTCCCGCGCACCTCGATGCGGTCGCCGCACTCGGTCATGGGGTGGGGACTGTGCAACAACCATTGGAAGTGCCGCTGCACGCGCGCGCCGTTTGTGGCCAGGTTGTCGTAGACGACGAACCGGTCCGGCGGCAGGAAGACGAACTCGCGCCAGCAGCGGTCCAGCATATCGGCGTAGGCGGTTGTTGCGTCGCCGCGCAGCATCTGGATCTCCGGGCAGCCGAGGTACTGCTCCAGCAGCGAGTAGCAGTCACCGCCCTCACGCGCGTCGTAGCTCATGCGGTAACGCGGGACCTGCCGCTGGTCCGCGCCGTCCACCACGACCGTGTTGTGCCACGCGGTCGAGATCTGCGGTTCTACGGTCCAGAAGTAGTGTGGCGTGTAGTTCCAGGAGCCGTGATCGATCGCCAGCCGCTCGCCGTACGCATCGATGGTGAACTCGTTCAGGTCCAGGTGACAGTGCGACCAACTGTTCGAGCCGCCATGGAAATAGCCGTACACCGCGTCCTTGTCCCAGCCGGACCGGAAGCTGGCGATCTGCACGCTGTGGAAGACGCGGCAGGGCGGCAGCGTCTCCGGCGCGACTTCCGGCACGGTCGGGTCGTAGAAGACCAGGTCGAGCATTCCCGGCCCACTGCGCTCGTACATGCGGTGCACCTGCCACTGTGCAATGCCGTCGCGCGCCTCGCGCGCGACGCCGGCCAGGAACGCGCTGCCGCCCAGCCCCGGATAGTGTGAATCCCCAACGGGAGTGCGGCCGGACAGGTCGGGCAGCGTGTGGTAGAGCGGGAACAGCGCACACTTGCGCCAGAACTCATGCTCGAACAGATTCTCGCCGGTCACGTTTCGCAGCTCCGTGCCGTACATCAGGGGCCACAGGTAGCAACCCATGTAGTAGCCGACGCCTTCGAGCCCGGCGCCTTCCTCGCGCGCCAGGTCGAGCATGCGCCGCATGCGGTCGGTCGCCATGGCGCTCCACGGCCGTGCGACCTCGGGGCGCGACGGCCACAGCGCCAGCGCCGCGGCGCCGAGTCCGTGCATCAGGTGGCTGGTCCAGTTCGAGTTCGGCGCGTCGCCCCACCACGCGCCGCGTTCCGCATCGGAGTGGATCACAGCCGCCCGGTCCGCGAGCAGGTCGAGAAGCCTGCCCTTGTCCGCGTCATCGAGTGTCGGTGCGAGCCAACCGAGACTGGCGGCGACGCGGTAGCAGAGCGTGGCGTAACCGAGGTCGGCATTCAGTTCCGGGTAGATCGCCTTGTGCACGACCGGGTCCATCCACGGCGTCTCGTCCACCGCCAGGCACATTGCAATCTCGCGCGCGTGTTTGGCAAAGCGCGCGTCGCCGGTCAACGCGTAGGCGAACGCCAGCGCCTCGAGCCGACCCGACGCGCTGAGCAACCGTGCATGCCGTGCGCCCAGCGCTGCCTCGCGGCTCTTCTCGCCCAAGCCGGGGATCTCGGGCCAGGCAGGGTTTGCGTACTCCCGTTCCTGTGCCGCCAAGAACTGCGCCCACCATTTCGCGAAGTGCACGCTCTTGGCTCTTGCCAGGAGTTCATCCCGTCGGTCGTGAATGCGGTACAGGTCAACGGTGGTGTGCGTCATGGTCATGTCTCCGATCGGCCGACACTGCAGCCGGGCATGTCGGCAATACCCTATCGATAAAGTCGCGCGAGTCAATTTGTGTCGGGCGGGGTCAGTAGCTCCAGCCTGTCCCCAGGCTGGAGCTCTTCGCCCCGTGAGCAGGTGCGTTCGGCCACGGTGCCCTGACGGGAGAGTGGACCGTAGCGCCACGACCTGTCGAAGGGCCTCTCGGAACGCACCGCGCCCCGGCGTGGGGACACGCCGGGGGTACCGCCATGCATCCGTGGCACTACCAAACCTACATAAACTGACGTGCGCCCGTTGCACAGATCGCGCCTTGACGGCAGCCGGACTTTCCTGTAGACTCCGTGGCGTGAGCGATGAAAACCATCAACCGTCTGACAGGCCCCGGATGACCCGGCGGCAGTTCCTGCGTCTGGCCGGCGGCACGGCAGCCCTCGGGCTCTGCGCCAGCTATCCTGTTTTCATCGAGCGGTACGTCATCCTGACCAACACCTATCGCATCCCTGTGCCCAACCTGCCACCCGCCTTTGCCGGGTTCCGCCTGGCGCACCTGACCGACCTGCACTATGGCCCGCTGGTCCCGCTCGGCATGATCCGTCACGTTGTGACCCGTGCCAACCGCATCCTGCGCGACGCGGTCGTGTGCACGGGCGACTACGTCCATGGGAAGGATGGCACTCAACAGATCGACGCGGTCTGGCCCGTTCTCGCTGACCTCACTGCCCCGGCGGGGGTGTTCGCCGTGCTCGGCAATCACGACCACTGGGCGGACACCGCGCGCTCACAGTACTGGCTCCAGCACACGCGCCAGGACCTGCGGCACAAGGTCACGCCGATCGAGCGCGAGGGCAAACGGATCTGGCTCGCCGGCGCCGGCGATCTGTGGGAGGACCATCTCAGCCTGGACACACTGCTACGCGACATCCCCGACTCCGAATGCCGGATCGTGCTGGCGCACAACCCGGACACGGCCGACACACCGTTCTCGGCCCGGGTCGACCTGATGGTCTGCGGCCACACGCACGGCGGGCAGGTGAAGATCCCGTTCCTGGGCACGCCCGTGCTGCCGGTCCGCAACAAGAACTACTCCAGCGGTCTGAAAGAGTCACTGCGCGGCACCAAGGTCTTCATCTCGCGCGGCATCGGCTGGGCGATCTACCCGGTCCGGTTCAACTGCTATCCCGAGGTCGCAGTGCTGGAGTTGGTCCCCGAGCCGACATGATCGGGGTGTCACCGCGCAGGGCTGTTTCAAGATTCGTGACCGTCGCGGGCCGCGAGTACCCCCGGCGTGTCCCCACGCCGGGGGACGCCGGGGGGGGGGGCGGCCTGAGGACAGGCCGCCCCTACCAGGTGTGCGCGGAGGTGTGGCCTTCCGAGACGCGGCGCCAGATCTTGAAACAGCCCTGGTCACCGCGCAGGGCCGCTTGCCAAATCGCGGGATTGGTACTATTGGTGAAGCAAGGACCAAGTTGTCTCGGGCCGAGCTGTCGGACCCCGAGGGCAACGGCTGGAATCGGGAGGGCCGCCCTGTGAGAATCCGCTCTGCTCGCGCGTTCACTCTCATCGAGCTACTCGTGGTTGGCCCCGACAAGACGACCGAGCCAGGAATGGGCGGCGGCAGTGACGATGGGCCATCC
>MHBL01000004.1 GCA_001803235.1 Lentisphaerae bacterium RIFOXYA12_64_32 | reverse complement strand
CCGGGACTCAGGCACAATGCACGCAGACGGCGCCCGCCCCTACGGAGTTGACATGCGCCCGATCCCGTTCTCTGCGGTGGATGTTGAGCAGCACGGGTGCTACAGTACAAAGACCGCTGCTTGCCGGTTCCTTCTCCCCCCTTCCCCTTCTTCCCAAGGGCAGGCAGCAGCGGTCCTTCATTCGTGTCGGATCGAGGGCACTGTTCAGCCCCTGCGGAACGCCGCAGTGAAATCGCGCCGATCCAGGCGGCGCGAACCGGCACGAGTAACACCAACCTATGATCGGCCGGTCCGCCGGCCGGGGGCGCTGACGCATTACCCACGGGCGGATTGCCGGCGTTGCGATTTCACGGCGCTGGTGTAGGTTAGGAAGCCATTTTTGGCTCAATGCGTTGGCTCCGCCGTCTGTGGAGACCGGCTTTGGTTCACGCCTGTATTCAATGCGGACGAACGTTTCCCTCCGACCAGCGCTGGGGGCCCATCGGGCCGCCGTGCCCGCGCTGTCACCGGGGCAAGCTGGTCGTTGGCGAGGTGATCCTGGCCCGTTCCTCGCCGCAGGATTACCTGATTGAGCGGGCCCTGGGCGAGGGGGGCACCGCAACCGTGTCGCTGGCGCGACACCGTCAACTGCGTCTGCCGGTCGCCATCAAGTCGCTTCGGCGCGAGTTGGCCGCTGACCCCGACATTGTTGCCGCTTTCCGCCATGCCGCCGAACTCACACGCGCCGTGAGTCACGCCAATATCGTACGTGTCTACAACACCGGCGTCTTCAACGGACTGAACTACATGATCATGGAGTACGTCGACGGCCTGACGCTGCGTGAGGTCCTGCTGGGCAGCGGCCGATTGGGCGTGCAGCGGACCCTGGACGTTGCGGAGAAAATGGCCGAGGCCCTGGATCACATCTGGAGCACCGCGCATCTGGTGCACAATGACATCAAACCCGACAACATCATGGTGACCGCCAGCCACGGTGTGCGGCTCATGGACCTGGGGCTGGCCCGGCGTGCCGAGGAAATGCCGCAGGAAGAGGACTCGTTCCTGGGCACGCCGCAGTATTGTGCGCCAGAGCACATTCTGGGACGGCCGCTGGATTTCCGCAGCGACATGTACAGCCTGGGCGCGACCCTCTACCACCTGCTGACGGGCTGGTTCCCGTTCCCCGCCGACTCGTCGGTCGAGATGCTGTCCCAGCACCTGTATCAGCGCCTCACGCCCCCTCACCACCGGCTCCCCGACGTGCCTCTGGGGCTGTCCGTGCTGATCCAGGGCATGCTCGCCAAGCGTCCCGAGCACCGCTACCCCAGCGGCGGCGCGCTGCTGGCCGACATTCGGCGGATCCGGGCGGGTGAACCGCCGTCATTCGAATTGTCCCCCGAGGCGCAGAACCCGATCGAGCAGCGTCGTCCCGGCGCCGCCGCGGCTCCACCCAGCCCGCCTGCGACGGACAACACGACGACGTCCACGGTCACGAAGACCGTGACGACGATTGTGGCCCGGGTGCCGGCGCCCGAACAGGCGCCAGCCCCGGATGAGAGCGAACCGCCGTGGTGGTGTCGGAAAGTTGAACTCCCCGCCGCCGGCGTGCTGTTCGAGTCGCTCGAAGGCCAGGATGGGTTCACGATCTACCGTTCGCTGCAGGCGCGCCTGCAGCAGAACACCATTGCTCTGGTCGAAATCCCGGAGAACGCGGCGCGCATCCTCAATATTCTGGGGCGTCCCAACTTCAGCTACAGCGAACTGGTCGCCCTAGTCAAGCGCAGCCCGTCGTTGACGGGTGAGATCCTGAAAGTCGCCAACTCGACCGTTTACAGCCGCGGCTTGCCGATCGCCGACCTCAGCCTGGCCCTGCCCCGCATTCCGTTGCCGGTCATCAAGTCCATGCTGTTGCTGGATACGTCGCGAACCACCCTGAGTACGTTCCCGGCCCTGCACGACATCCTCACGGGCATGGTTCAGCACTCCCTGTGCGTGGCCAACACCGCCATGCTTCTGGCCGGCCTGTACCACCCTGATGCGAACACCGCATTCGTCGCCGGACTGCTGCACGACGTGGGCAAGATCGCCGTCCTGCTGGACATCGCCGAGCGCTACAAGCTGCCCGCCACCAAAGGCGCCGGACTGCGCGAGAGCTGTTTCGATGAGATCCTGCCCGTCATGCACGAGAAGGCCGGCGGCATTCTGGCGGTGCACTGGAACCTGAGCGACGAAATCCGGCTGGCGATCGAACACCACCACGATCTGTACCGGCTCGACCTGCGCAAGGTCGGCGAACAGGTGCTCACACTGGCCGCGATCATCAACGTCAGCGACGCTGCCGCGCGCCTGCTTGGACGGGGCCGGCCCCTGGTCACGGCGGATTTCTTCGCGTTGCCGGGTTGCCGCGTCCTCGGCTGGCGCGAGGACCTGGCCACCTTCGAGGTCCTGGAGCAGATCCCCGATTGCCTGGCCCGCGCCGAAGCCGCCATGGGGTGAGGGCTATCTCGGCCCGCCGTCGCTGGAGCCCGCTGCAAGAGCCGGGCAACCGCATGCAACGCGGCCACGACAGTCATGACCGCCGAAGTCACGATTGGCTGCAGCGTCGGCCAGACCTTGCGTTATGTTGCGCGCAACATAAGGTGAGGCCTGGTCGGCCTTGCAGGCCGCTCCCGGCCATTCTGCGTGCGGCAAGCGCTACGGGGACGAAGCGTCGGTAGCGCCCGGCGCCAAGATCTCGACCAGCCGTGTTCGCAAATCATTTACGTCGAACGGCTTCTGCAGGAAACCACACGCCCCATCCAGCAACAGTTCCTCGGCCACGCCGTCCCTGCTGAAGCCGGATACCAGCAGCACCCTCACCGCAGGGTTGATCTCGCGCATGGCGCGGTAGGCGTCGCGGCCGTTCATCTCGGGCATGACCATGTCCAGGATCACCAGGTCGAACTCCCGCCACGCGTTCCGATACAGGGCCACGGCCTCGGCGCCGTCTGCCGCCACGCTGACCCGGTGCCCCATGTCCTCCAGCATCGCCTGCCCCAACTCCCGGACCAGCGTCTCGTCATCGACCAGCAGGATGCGCAACGCCTGCAGGGGGCGAGGGTTGTCGCCGGCGTTCGCCGGCGCCGGGTTGGGCGCCTCGAGCAGTGGCAGGTAGATGCGGAACGTGGTCCCGTGCCCGGGTTCGCTGTAGACCTGCACCGTGCCCCCGTGCTGCCGGACGGTCCCGTACATGGACGCCAAGCCGAGACCGGTCCCTTTCCCCACCTCCTTGGTGGTGAAGAACGGCTCGAAGCAGTGGGCCATGGCTTCCTTGCTCATGCCGATGCCGGTGTCGGTGACCGCGACATGCAGGTACGTGCCGGGGCACAAGTCGCCCCCCTTGATGCGACCCGACTCCGCACCGAGGGTGACCACGTCGGTGGCGAACACGATCTCGCCGCCCTCGGGCATCGCATCGCGGGCGTTCAACCCCAGGTTCAGCAGCGCGTTCTGCAGTTGGGTCGGATCGCCGGTGACGTAGGCGGGACTCGCTTCCAGGCGCTGCTTGATCCGCACCCGCTTGTCAATACTGCGTTCCAGCATGGCCACCACCTCGCCGATGACGCTGTGCATGTTGAGCGGAATACGCTGCATCTCGCTCTTGCGCGCGAACGCCAGCAGTTGCCGGGTCAGGCCGGCGGAGCGGCGCGCGGCGCGCACGACGTTTTCGGCGTAGCGGCGCATCTCGTCGTCGTCGAGCCGCGTCGCCAGCATGTCGGCGTAGCCCAGGATGGCCGCGAGCTGGTTGTTGAAGTCGTGTGCCACCCCGCCCGCGAGCTGGCCAATCGCGTCCATCTTCTCCGACTGCCGCAGCCGTGCCTCGATCTGCTTGCGCTCCGTGATGTCGCGGACGACGCCGACCAGGCAGTCCCTGCCGCCCATGGTCAGCGGCTTGGCGGAGATATCGGCGAAGAAGATCGTGCCGTCCTTGCGCCGGCAGGGCAAACCCTCGCCCAGTACCTTCGCCTTCAGCGCCTGCGAACGGAAACAGTTCGTAACTTCGTCCAGGTGCTCGGCCGGATGCAGGTCCATGACCCGCTTCCCGACGAATTCAGCCTCGGAGTAGCCGAACAGCGCGCACGCGCCCGGGTTGACCCGCAGAATTTCCAGACTGTCCACGGCCGCCACCATCACGCCGTCCGGGATGGCATTGTGGAGCGCCTGGATCTGGCTGGCGCTTTCGTTCAACGCCGCTTCAGCCTGTTTCCGTTCACTGACGTCGCGGATGAAACCAATGACTCCCACCGGTGTGCCATCCGGCCCGTACTGCGGGCCGTACACCCCCACCACCCAGCCGGACCTGCCGGTCCGCGGCACGTGGTAGGGGATGTCGGCAGACTGTACCGTCTGCCCGGCCAGGGCTTGCCGGAGCAGCACTTCAACCCCCTGCTCGCGGATGTGCGGGAACAGGTCCGTCGTGACCTTTCCCAGCACGTCGGGCGCCGGCATGCCGGTGAGTTCCGCCATGAACGGGTTCCAGACCAGAATGCACAGGTCACGATCGTAAACGATGATGCCCACCCTGGCGTTGGTTATGATCTCTCGGTTGAACCGCTCGCTCGCGCGCAGGGCTTCCTCCCCCTGCCGGCGCTCGGTGATGTCCTGGGCCGAGGACAGCGCGCCGGTGACGTTCCCGGCCGAGTCCTTGAGCACGCGGCACCACCACGCCAGGAGCCGCTTCTGCCCGTCCTTCCGGCGCTGCCAGCTCTCGACGTAGAACACGTTCTCGTCACCGTTGAACAGCGGTTTCACCGCGCCGTACGTGTTCTGCTCGCCTTCGAAATAGTGCGCCGCCTCTCTGCCGATCGCATCCTCGCCGAAGAACTCGATCCCGGCCCGGTTCGCCCACGTGTAGACCTTGTTGGCGTCCACTTCCATGACAATGTCCGGAATGGCGGCCAGCAGCGTCCTCTGGCGCGACAACAGCGCCTGCATGCCCGCGGCCGCCGTCCGCTCCGCGGTCTGGTCGCGGAAGACCAGCACCACGCCGAGCATGCCGCCGCCTGACGCCGCGACCGGTGCGCCGCTGTCGGCAATGGCCCGCTCCGTCCCGTCCCGGGCGATGAGCAGGGTGTGATTGGCCAGGCCGACGACCATCTGCTCACGCATGACCCGAGCGACGGGGTTCTCGACGGGCTGGCGCGTCTCCTCGTTGATGATGCGGAACACCTCGTCGAGGGCCCGGCCCTGCGCTTCGCCTTGCGGCCAGCCGGTCAGGCACTCGGCCACCGGGTTCATCAGCACCACGCATCCCGCCGTGTCCGTGACGATGACCCCGTCGCCGATGCTCATCAGCGTGGTGCGATACCGCTCCTCAGCCGCATGCCGGCCGTTCTCGGCCTGCCGCGCCGCGGCCTCCGCACCGTAGAGCGCGCGATAGTACGACTTGCGCTGGCGCTGCCAAAGCAGGCCGGCGCCGGCCAGCACCGCGGCCAGGGCGCCGGCAATCATGGCCAGAATCAGTCGCTTGTGGGACTGCCAAGCCGCCAGCGCCTCGGCCGTGTCCACCTTGGCGACCATGAACCAGGGCGACCCAGGCACCGGCCCGACGGCGGACAGCACCTCAACCCCGCGGTAGTCGAGCCCCCCGACGACCCCTTCCGTGCCGAGCACGGCCATGACCGCGGGCACGTCCTGGCGTGTCAGCGGAATCCGCCGTTTGAGGGCTGTGTCTTTCTGGTGCCGCAGTTCGTTGAGGAACAGCACATCCTCGCCGTCGCGCCGCACCAGCAGCGTTTCGGCGGAGTCCGACGGCAACGGCCACGCCTGAATCAGGGGATAGAGATACTCGCTGACGTCCGCGATCAGCACCACGGCTCCGACCGCAGGCCCAGCATCCGCACCCGGTCCCGGGGCAAGAATCGGCGCGATCGCTGACAGGTGCGGTCCGGCGGTGCCTTCCTCAGCGTACAGATCAGACAGGGATGGCTCCCCGTCGCGCAGCACGGCTGGCAGTGCGGCCATGGCTTCCGGACAGATCCGGACATGTGTGTTTGCCGAACTCAGGACCACCTTGCCGCTGGGATCGACCAGCAGAACATCGTTGTAACCGCAGTTCTGCTGCAGTGTCCGCATCCAGGTCAACAGGCGGTCGGTTGCCTGAGGTGCCGGCGCTTGCATCCACGCGGCGATCTCCGCGGCCAGGCCGGCGTTCGCACGGATCACGCGCGCATCCGCCAAACGCTCCGCCCGCCACCGGACGATCTGCTCGATTTTCAGCCGCGCAATGGCCAGCAGGTTCGCTTCGCACTCCTGGCGTACGGCGCGCTCCTCGCTGCGAAAGAACCAACCCCCGACGGCCAGCACGCCAACGACCAGCAGCGCGGCCACCACGAGGATCGTGGCGGCAGACACCGAGTCCTGCCGGGCCGGTGCGGGTTGGACCGTGGTACCCATGGTGTACTCCCCCGCGGGGTGCCCTGTCGCCACGGCTGAGCGGATCCTCATCCAGCCGATGCCGTCAGACCATCCCGGACCTGACTGCGGACAACACCCTACGGACACATACCCTACGATACGCTCCAGAACGCCGCGCGTCAATATCTAGAATGAAAACCGACCTGTGCAAGCATCGGGGTGAAGTCGGGCAGGTCACGGCGCCAGCCCAGAATGGCCGCGCTTTTCGACCGTACCGCGGGCGGCCCTCCGCCCGCGGTACGGTCGGAAGGTGACGGGTCTTACCCTTATAGGGCTATTTACTTGACTCAACCACCCCCTGCCGGTTGTGTCGTTGTTACTTCCTGTG
>MHBL01000003.1 GCA_001803235.1 Lentisphaerae bacterium RIFOXYA12_64_32 | reverse complement strand
AACCGTGGGTATGAGAGTAGACGTTCAGCCCCCGTGCGAGAAAGTTAATAGCATTGGGGGGGGAGTGTTCAGTGTTCAGTGTTCGGTGTTCAGGGGGGAAGGGGATACCTATCAAGCCAAGGACGCCGGCGTCTGTCGGTGTTGTGGAGTGACGGTTTGGGGAATGGGGGTATCCACTTGACTCAACCACCCCCTACAGGTTGTGGCTGCGACTTCTCCCTACGCCACCTGCCAGCTCGTCTGGCAGGAGCGAGTGTCCCGTGGCTACCGTCGGACGGCGGCTATTCTATCTTTCCCCGCCCGGCCGCCTGTCGCAGGCGACCGGGCGAGGAGGAAAAGAGGCGTGCATCGTCGTTAGCCGCTGAACCTGTTCACCTGCCGCGCGAGGCGCCCGAGTGTCGGCGCCGCCCGTCGCGAGCGTTGCGGCAGGCGTCTGGCTGCGATCAGGCTTTGACCTTCACGGCCTTGCCGGTGTCCATACTCTCGTTGGCGGCCAGGCTGACGGCCAGGCTGCGCACGCCGTCCTCGTAGCTGCTCTTCACGCCGTCGGCTTTGCCGGTCTTCACGGCGTTGATCCACGCGGCATCCTCGATCTCGAAGATGTTCTGCTCACCCTTGACCTCCTCGGTGTGCGTGCCTCCGGCGTGCGTGATCTTGACGGACTGTTCCCAGCCGCTGAACTCGACCTTGTAGTTCGGCGAGAGCAGGGTGAGGAACACGCCGCCGCCGGCGCGGCAGACCCAGGCGTTCATGATGTTGGCTACGCCGCCGCTCTTGAGCTGCATGGCGACGGTCGAGGCGCAGTCGGCTTTGAAGCCTTGCGCCTCTTTCACGAACTTCGGGTCGGCCTTGTACGAGAAGACCTCGACCACCTCGCCGCAGAGGTAACGCAGCAGGTCGACGGTGTGCGTGGTCTGCTCAAGCATCTGGCCGCCGGACAGTTTCTTGTCGAACAGCCAGGGGTGTTTGCCGGGGAAGCCGCCGATCCAGCCGCCGTAGGCCAGGGCAGGGGGATCGTTGAGGAGCAGTTCGCGCGCCCGAGCCACGCTGCGGCGATACCGGGTCATGTATGCGGTTGCCGCCATGATGCCGGCCTTCTTCACTCCCGCGGCAACTTTCCTGGCCAGCGCCATGTCGTTGGTGAGCGGCTTCTCGACGATGAACGGAACCTTGTGCTTGATGCACGCCATTTCGGCCGCGCCGTGCGCGAACGGCGGCAGGCAGATGTAAACGGTGTCCGGCTTCGTCGTCGCCAGCATGCGGTCCGGGTCGGTGAAGATGTCGCCGCCGAATTCCTTCTGCTTCGCGGCCAACTTCGCCTCGTCGACATCGCACAGTCCGACGATCTGCGTGTCCGGGACCTTCTTCAGAGCGTTGAGGTGCGAATTCGCAATGCCGCCGGAACCGATGAATGCAACTTTCACTGCCATGGTTCAGATCCTCCTGCGTGGGTGTTCAGTGTTCGGTTTGCGGGGAGCCAGGTGTCGGGTATCGAGGGCCTATCAGACAGAACGGACCAAACGGACGAAACGGACCAAACGGACGGGACCCGGATCACCGGGCGCCGTTACTTGGCCAGGTCGAGGGCCTGTTTCAGGGCGGCGGCAACGTCCATGGTCGGGCTGAACTCCAGACCGACGCAGTGCTTGTAGCCGGTCTCGTCGATGGCCTTGAAGATGGAGCGGTAATCCAGTTCGCCGCCCGCCAGTTCGTGGCGGCCGGGGACGCCGGCGGTGTGGTAGTGCCCGATCAGCGATGTGTACTGGCGCAGGTTCGCGATGACATTGCCCTCGGTCACCTGCTGGTGATAGATGTCCATGAGGATCTTCACGTACGGGCTGTCGACCTCGTAGCAGATGTCCGCGGCTTCGCTCATCTTGGTCAGCCAGTAGCCGAGGTGGTTGACGATCGGGTTCAGGGGCTCGAGCACCAGGGTCATTTTCTCTTTCTCGAGGATCGGCGCGATCGCCTTGAGGTTGCGGACCACCGTGCGGCGCGTGATCTCGTACGTCTCGGCCTTGCGCTCATTGCCTGTGGTCAGGATCAGCCGGTCGACGTTGAGTTTGCGCGCGGCGGCAATGCTCTGCGTCAGGCCGTCCTTGAGCGCCTGGGCCGCATCCGGTTCGACGAGGCGCTTGTCTGCTTCCATGCAGAACGTCGCGAGACGGACGCCGGTCTCCTTCGTCGCCTTGGCAATGGCGTCCAGGTCCTTGTTCTTCCAACCCCAGAACTCGACGTACTTGAAACCGACATCGGCAGCGTGCCGAATCCGCGCGTCCACCGGTTCCTTGTTCCAGAACATCTCGACGCATGCTGAGAGGGTCGCCATGGTTCCTTCTCCATCCTTTCGCTTTGGTGTCACCCGCGATCTGCGGGGGGGATACCGGGTTGGGGTGTCGGGTGTCGGGCGGGGGGGGGAACCCTGAACCCTGAACCCTGAACACTCACTAACTCACATTTGGGGAAAATGGTCGCATTCGAAAAACTACATTGCCCTAGACAATACACGCAGTATGTTGCTTCCGGCAATGGCTGAAATGGTTACTCATTTGTCTGATTTGGTCGAGAAGGTACTCTGTTCAACTGCCGGCCCCGCCGACGTTGCGCCTGTACGGTGTTGGCCATCGATCGGCGATAGCGACGAGCGACGGTGAAGAGAATGGGACGGATATGGTCAAGGACGCTGGATTTCCGGAGTCGACGTTTCGGCGTCGGGTCGCCTACCGGACGCTGGGCGTCGGCGGTGCGGTGAGCGTGTCGGGGTGTGGGTTCCTGTTGAAGCCGACCCTGGAGGGCGCCATTCGCGACAGCGTGTCCGAGCCGTACGTGGCCGTATATGTGCTGCGCGGGTCGGGGACCTACATCGACTGGGACGGACATGCGCACCGGATGACGGCCGGGTGTGTGGCGCAGCGGTTGCCGGGGCGGTGTCACTCCACGATTCAGGAGCCGGACGGGCAGTGGACCGAGTGTTTCGTCGTGTTGCACCGCGACGTGTTTGAGACGTTGGTGCGGTTCGGGACCATGGACGCGGCGCGGCCACTGCTGTGGCCCGGGTTACACCTGTCGTTGGTTGAGCAGTTTGAAGCGATTCTCGCGGAGCTGGCTCAGGGCTCGGGGCAGGTCTCGCCGCGGACGCTGCTGCGGGCGCACGAGTTGGTGGTGTCGATGTACGCGTTGGATGCGGCGGCACGCGCTCCGGACCCGCACGCCGAACTGGTGCAGGCCGCCTGTGACCTGCTGGGCGAGAATGTCGAAGAACGTTCGGTCCTGCCCGCGCTTGCCGGTTCGTTCGGAATGAGTTACGAGCGGTTCCGCAAGGTATTTCGGGAGCGTGTCGGCGTGGCGCCGGGTGCGTACCGGATTCGGCGCCGTGTCGAGCGCGCCTGCCAGTTGTTGCGCGAGGAACATCTCAGCGTCAAGGAAGCGGCGTTTGCGCTCGGGTATGCGGACATCTACAGCTTCTCTCGGCAGTTCCGGCAGGTCATGGGCACGCCGCCGGGCGCGTTCCGCAACGGGGTGAGGTAGGGGACTGTCCGCGCCGTAGAGCGCGGGGAACGGCAGTGGCGCGGGACCTCCGGGACCGCAGCAAGGTGCGCGGGGCCGCCCCGGACCGAGGCCCTCGGCCGGGGATCCGTCTTCGCCCAGGCAGCTTCCGCCGTCGCTCTGGCTATGGCGGACATGTCGCCGGACAAGACCGGCCCGAGTACTCCGTTTCGGCGCGGGACGCGCCGAGCCACTGGCCAGAACGAATCGGGGCGCCGGCGTTTCGCCGGCGCCCCTGGAGTGCGTCGCACTGCTGTCGCGCGTCACATCGCCATGATTTTGCGGATGGCGGCGACGGTGTCGGGCAGTGGCGCCAGGGATGCGGGCACTTCGCTGAGCAGCGCGTCATCGTAGCCGATCTTGCGCAGTTCGGCCATGACGGCGGGGAAGTTCACTTCGCCTTGCAGCAGGGGTGTCCAGGAGCCGTTGAGCGCCCGGCCTTTCCAATCCTTCAGGTGCACGCGTTTCACGTGCTGGCCGACGATGCGGACCCAGTGCTGCGGGAACTGGAAAACGGCCATGTTGCCGGGGTCGAAGAAGAAGCCGATTTTCGGGCTGCCGACGTCGTCGCAGAAGCGTTTCATCTCCATGGGGCTGAACAGGAACCCGTTCCAGACGAATTCGATGGCAATGCCGACGTTGACCTTCTCGCATGTCTTGGCGAGCGTCTTCATGGCTTTCTTGGCGTTCTTGTAGGCATCGTCGTAGTACAGGTCGGCGTTGAACGTGCCGAGGGTGTGCAGGGTCCACGGGATGCCGAGGGCCGCTGCGACCTGGACGGCCTTCGTGGTGCGCTCGATGCCGAACTTCTGTTTCTCGTCGGCGGCGAGCAGGTTCGACTTGCCGCTGGAGTGCGAGTGGCACATGGACGACAGGCCGAGGCCCAACCCGGCGGCGGTGCTCTTGATCTGCTCGAGCTTCTCTTTGGGCGTGTCCGGCGTGAGGTCGCCGTCGTCACGGCAGGCCAGTTCGACGGCTTCGTACCCGGCGTTCTTAGCTTCTTTCAGGAACTGCTCCATCGACCATTCGCGTGGGGCGACCAACTGACTGATCCCGACTTTCATGCTGAAAAGCTCCTTGGGGATGACCCTCTTGACGCAGGCCCGCGGGTGCGAACTCCGCACCGGACTGTGGCGGGCGGGATTTCTCCCTCAGCCCCTAAGGTATCAGTGGGGGCCGCGAAGTCAACGGCTTGCGGCGGACGGGCAGGGCTGTTTCAAGATTCGTGACTGTCGCGTGCGGTGAGTACCCCCGGCGTGTCCCA
>MHBL01000002.1 GCA_001803235.1 Lentisphaerae bacterium RIFOXYA12_64_32 | reverse complement strand
GGTCACGAATCTTGAAACAGCCCTGTGTTCGGGGCTCGGCCGTTTGCGGCCCTGGCCGGGACGTGTACTTTGTATGTTGCTTGAAATGAAGTTACCACTGGGGGCGAGAACCGTCCATGCCAAAGGCTGTCGGAAACCGGACCATCCTTTCAGGAAGCGGCCGCCATGCCCTGCGCGACCCGGCGCGAGTGCGCATTCTGGACGCGCGCCTGATCTCGTCGCTGGGGTACGTGCCGCCGCTGCGCGTCAATGACATCGAGATCGTTCTGCGGTATGCGCACCTCGGCGGCGGTTGCGCACGAAAGGGCGCGGTGGCCAACGAGCACCGGCACGAGGAATACCAAGTCGAATACGTACTGTCCGGCGCTTTCCGCTTCACCGGTCCGCAGGACACCGTGCGCCTGCAACCCGGCCATGGCATCCTGATCGCACCAGAGCTGCCGCATAGCTGGGAATGCGTCGAGGAAGGGACCATGCTGGGGGCCATGGTCGGACTGCAGGGCCCATCCGCCAAGGCACTCGACGCGCACCTGCGGCAGAGTGCTGACGGCCGGCTTATCCAAGTCGGTTCAACCCTGCAGTCGGTGCGTCTGGACCAAGTTTTTGACATCCTTCTCCGGCCCGAACCGTACCCGTGGCGACGCGAGATGATCGCCAGCCTCCTGCACGTGTGGGCGGCGCAAGTCCTGAACGACAGCTTCGACCTGACCCCCTGGAAGCAGAAGATCACGTACCTCCGGCAAGCCGCCGGCGATCGCTGCCGCGCTCTGTGCGAGCGCGCGGTGGAATTCATCCATGCAAACTGCGCACAACGCCTGACTCTGGACGATATCGCCACGCAGGCGGGTGTGACGCCGCGGCACCTGAGCCGGCTCTTCCGCCGGTACACCGGCGAGTCAGTGAAGGCCGTGCTGCTGCGCGTGCGCCTGGAGAGGGCCCGCGACCTGCTGACCGCCGGCGGCGCCACCGTCAAAGAGGTCGCGTACGCCTGCGGGTTCTCAACACCAAGCCACTTCACCCAATGCTTTCGGCACCGGTTCGGACGACTCCCGCGCGAACTCGGCTGAGAACGTGTCAGAACGGCACGTACTCGAACTCAACGTCCTTCTCGAGGCGCTCGCGCAGTTCCACCAAGTCGGGTTTGTCGCGGTCTACGCCCTTGTCTGCGTGCCCATCGGGGTGAACCGTGACCAGGCTGGTCACCGACAACGGGCCTTTCCGGCACAAGACCCAGATGACCTGCGTACGGTCCGCTGCGACGGCGTAACGGTAATCGGCCACGCGCCCTTCGCCGATCACGCGGAACATGAGCCCCAGCAGTCCGCTGTTCGGGCGACCGTAGAGCCCCTCGACATCCTCGCATACGATCCGGTCCCCCAGATCGAGCAACCGGTACTTGATGACCCGGCGCATCGTCACCTTCATCTCCGGATCGGAATTGTGATCCACGTAGCTGTAGCTGTCGAGACTCCCCGGCGTCTCAAGCCACCAGACTTTGACATTGGCCGCCGCCACGGGCGCCGGGTCGTGCTCGCCCGGGTTCAGGACATAATCCATCCGCGGATCAATCAACAGGTCCTGCTTGTACAGGTAGGCCAAATGAGCCGACAGCGGCGCTTGCTTCTCTGTGATGCCGGTCGCGTCCAAAATGGCGAAGAACCACTCGGCATGACCGACAAACACCGGGGTGGGAACCCCGACCCTTTCCTCGACGTACGCGATCATCCGCAGGAGGGTTTCGGTCTGCAGGCGGATCCCGTTCGTGATCGCCCGAATGTCGTAGCCCTTAGCCTGGCGCATCATATCCGCCAGTTCCCCGCGGGTGGCCACCCAGGGCGCCACGCCAGCCGATCCCTGCTCGTCCTCGGCCGCGTCCACCTCATCCGCAAGGACGCCGCGGTCCACGGCCGACACCAACAAGACAGCGACGCCTAGACGCCACGCAAGCCGAGCAGACGAGAGCAGACTCAAAGTCATCGTTCCACTGTCTCCCAAACCCGAGTCGGCGTTGATGCGTTCGCTCCAGCCTGCCGACTCACTCGCCGCCTTGTCGATGCGTCCGGGACAGGTTCAGCCCTGTCCGTCCGGGTCCACCATCAGACGCAACAGATCCTCCGTACTGCGTCGCATCAACTCGGGATCTCCGCGGGACTCCACGTTCAGACGCAGGATCGGTTCCGTCTGCGAGCGGCGCAGGTTGAACCGCCAGCGCCCGCCGAACTCCATGGACAGTCCATCCATCCACTCCGTCCGGGTCGCCAGGGGTGCATACATCGTCCTGGCCCTGGCAATGACCTGATCGGGAGCGGCCACACGCCGGTTGACTTCGCCGCTGCCGGGGAACAGGGCGCGCCGCTCACGGATCAGCGCCGAGAGCCGTCGGTCGGTCCCACTCAAGACGGCGCTCAGCACCAGCCACGGAATCATGCCGGTATCGCAGTAGGCGAAATCCCGGAAGTAATGGTGCGCCGACATCTCGCCGCCGTACAGTGCGTCCTCGGCGCGCATCCGCTCCTTCATGAACGCGTGCCCCGTCTTGCCCTGCAACGGGATGCCGCCGGCCGCCCGGACCACGTCGACGGTGTTCCACGTCATGCGCGGGTCGTGGATAATCCTTGCCCCCGGCACCGCCCGCAGGAGATGCGCGGCGAGCAACCCCACAAGGTAGTAGCCATCGACGAATCCGCCCGTCTCGTCGAAGAAGAAGCAACGGTCGAAGTCGCCATCCCATGCCACTCCCAGGTCAGCCCCAGCCGCGAGCACCGCCCTGGATGTGGCGCCGCGATTCTCCTCCAGAAGCGGGTTCGGCACACCGTTGGGGAAGGTCCCGTCCGGGGACTCGTGCATCAGGATCATGTCGAACGGCAGGTGCGGGCGCAACGCCTCCAGCACTGGCCCGGCACAGCCGTTGCCGGCGTTGGCCACGACGCGGAAAGGCTTGAGCGCCTTCACGTCGACAAAGGACAGCACCTTGGCGACATACGCGCCAAGAACGTCCTCGCAACGATCCGCCCCCCGGTGCCGCGACAGCCTCCCGACCCGCCCGGTTCGCACGCGCCGCTCCAGTGCCGGCAGTCCGGAGTCGCCGCTGATCGGCACCGCGGCGGCGCGAACCAACTTCATGCCGTTGTACTCGCGCGGGTTGTGACTGGCCGTGACCATGATGCCGCCCCCCATCCCGGGGCGGGCCGCGGCAAAGTAGACCATTTCGGTGCCGCATTGGCCGATGTCGCACGTGTCGACTCCGGCCTCGTTCAGACCACGGATCAGCGCTGCCGCCAAGCCCGGGCTGCTGAGCCGCACGTCACGCCCAACGGCCACCGGTCCGGCGGGACGCACCTCCTGCGCGTAGGCTCGGCCCAGGGCGTAGGCGAGGTCCTCGTTCAGTTCCGTAGGCACTACGCCGCGGATGTCGTAGGCTTTGAAGCACGTCAGTTGTCCAGCCATGGTCCGCGTTTCCCTACCTGCGTTACACACGGGGTCAGGGACGTACCTGCCCGGTCCCCCACACCACGTACTTGTAGGTGGTCAGATCGTCCAGTCCCATGGGGCCGCGGGCGTGGAACCGATCGGTGCTGATCCCGATCTCGGCGCCCATGCCGAACTGCCCGCCGTCCGTGAACCGAGTCGATGCGTTCACGTACACGGCAGCTGAGTCCACCACTGCCGCAAACCGCACCGCGGACAGGTAATCCCGCGTCAGGATTGCATCGCTGTGGCTCGACCCGTGCAAGGCAATGTGTTCCACCGCCTGCTCCAGGCTGTCGACCACCCCGACGGTCAGAATCAGATCCAGGTACTCCTCGTCCCAGTCCTGGTCGGACGCCGGCTTGGCCGACGGAACCAAGGCACAGAACCGCGAGTCCCCGCGAAGTTCCACCTTCCGCTGGCCAAGCCGCGCCGCCAGACGTGGCGCGAACTCCGCAGCGACCCGCTCGTGGATCAGCACCTTCTCCACCGCGTTGCAGACTCCCGGCCGCTGGCACTTGGCGTTCTCGATGATATCCAGCGCCGTGTTCATGTCCACCTCCGCATCGACGTAGATGTGGCAGACCCCCTTGTAGTGCTTGATAACCGGCACGGTGGCGTTCTCCGTTACTGCCCGGATCAGGCTTTCGCCACCCCGAGGGATCACCAGGTCGATGCACTCATTCAACCGGACAAGGTGTGTCACCGCCTCGCGCGCCGTCCACGGCACGATCTGCACCGCACCGTCCGGTAACCCTTCGGCTGCGCCACCGGTCAGCATGATCTCCGCCAAAATGCGGTTCGAGTGAAAGGCCTCCTTGCCGCCGCGCAGGAACACCGCATTGCCGGCCTTTAGGCAGAGCACGCCCGCGTCCACAGTCACGTTCGGACGCGACTCGTAGATAATCGCGATCGTTCCAATCGGAACGCGCACCTTCTGAATCTGTAACCCATTGGGCCTCAGATGCGTCGAGTCAACACGCCCCACCGGGTCCGGCAACCCGACCAAGGTGCGTATGCCGCTCGCCATCTCCTCGATGCGGGCCGGCGTCAATCGCAGGCGGTCCAGCATGGCGCTGCTCAAGTTGGCCTTCTGCCCCTCGGCCAAGTCCTGCGCGTTGGCGTCCAGAATCTCCTGTGTGCGCTGCACCAGCGCACTGCCGATCGCCTCCAGGCAACGGTTCTTCTTCTCGGTCGACATCAGGGCCAGTCGCCGTGCCGCCTGTTTCGCCTTGCGCCCCATCACCATCAATTCGCCACGGTAATCCACCGTCATGGTCCTGACTCCCATCTCTCATGACTGCGAAGCTGCGAGGAAATCGCTACACGTGGGGTAAGTCTCAGCTTCCGCACCCCCGGCGCCCTCGCGGCGTTGGAGCGCTGTTCCGTGGCTACTTGCGCAACGCGTTCTTCGCCTCACCCTGGGACTGGCGCGCCACAAATGCGCCAGGTCGAGGATGAGGAATTGTGGCATATCTGCGTCATTGGGTCCATGAACCTGTGAACCTGCCGCTCAAGGCGGCAGGGGCTCCGGGATTCCCACACCAAACGCATCGCTCTCACCGGGTCAAAACGAGGTAGTTCCGGTGTACAACCTCCTCGTAACATGCCGCCGTCCCCAAAATGCGACCGACGTCGTGACTCTTGGCACCACGAATGCGCGTCGCGTCGACCGCACCGTAGTTGGTGACCCCTTTCGCGATCTCGACACCGCGGAGGTCCAGAATCCGCACCGTGTCCCCTCGCTCAAAGCTCCCGCGAACCTCCACGATGCCACTGGGCAAGAGGCTTCGACCTTTCTCCGCCACTGCCGTTGCGGCACCGGGATCCACGACCAGTTCCCCGGCAGGCCCCGAGAAAAACGCCAGGAAACGCTTGTGACTCGCCATCTTGGAGGAAGCCGCCAGAAACAGAGTACCGATGTCCTCTCCCGCCAGGATGCGGTCCAGGACTCCGAAGTCCCGGCCATCGGCGATCCAGAGATTCTCCCCCGCCTTCATCAGCAACTCTGCCGCACGCAACTTGCTCGTCATCCCACCGACGGAAAGCGGGTTGCCGTCCGTCCCGCCAGCCATACCGCGGACTGCATCCGTCAGCTTGGGGATGACCGAAAGACGCCGGCCCGTGTTCGAACCGCCCCGCTCGTGCATGCCATCCACCTTGGTCAGGATGACCGTCAGGTCAGCGTGTGCCATGGTTGCCACCAGGGCGGCAAGAATGTCATTGTCTCCAAAACGGATTTCATCCACACTGACGGAATCGTTTTCGTTGATGACCGGCAGCACACCCTTGCACAGCAACGCGTCCAGACAGGAGGTCACATTCAAATGCCGCTCCCGGTGCTGAACGTCGGCGGCGGTGAGCAGCAGTTGCGCGCAGTGGAAACCGTGATTGGCGCAGGCCGTCTCATAGTGGTACATCAGCCGGCTCTGCCCGACCGCCGCGTGGGCCTGCAACAACGGCAACGACGTGGGGCGCCGGGATGTGCCCAGGACCGCCATGCCGGCGCCGATGGCGCCCGACGAGACCAAAATCACGTCCAACTCGCGTCCACGCACGCGTGTCAGAGCACCCACCAGCTTATCAATGCGGTCCGCTTCCGACACCGCCCCCAGGCCCGTCAGAAGTTGCGTCCCCACCTTGATGACAATGCGCCGGCAGTTTTTGAGGATGCGGGCTCGCTCGCCCGTGTCTTGATACTGATGCACCATCGGATGGCCTATTCCTCCAACCTTCAAAGACCGGGACAATTCTCCAATATAGCGCGGGTTGGGACCAACCCAAGCGGGGGTGACGGGTGCAGCGTCAGTCGTGGGCGCAGATCATGCCTGGTCCGCGTGTTCTGAGCCTGCGGGCAAGGGACTGCCGCAGTCCGAGTTTGGTCTTGATCCAGGCATTTGGGAACTCGGCGTACTGCCCTCGAAGCTTGTAGATGGCCCGGGCCTCGTCGGTCTGCATTCTGGCCGCGAAGGCGGTCACGACGGGATGCTCGACCACGCGACTGACGGCGCGGCCTCTTGACGGGTTGGCCGGACAGCATGCGGTTCGATGCGGGCAGACGCCACAAAGGGTGGCCTGCGCACGGTACTG
>MHBL01000001.1 GCA_001803235.1 Lentisphaerae bacterium RIFOXYA12_64_32 | reverse complement strand
ACCTTATAGTGGAGCCATCTTGTGTCGGCATCCTGAGCATTCGTTGGGGTGCCAAAGCGCAGCGCCTGGTTCGAAGATCTTTCCCTATACCTCGCAGGTAGGGGAAGCAGATTCGTAACCAGGCGTTGCATCTTTCCGCGCATACCATTCCTTCTGCAACGCGTTTCTGCAAAACTTATTAACAGGGCGCGGTTGCGGCGTTGGCCGTTGGCCTCCACCGCGCCCTGATTAATAAGTTTGGGGGGACTATAAGGGAAGAGGGGTGGCCTACGTTTGGCGGGCGAACCCGATTCACCCGTGGCACAAGGCCACGGGGGTCTCACACATGGGCCAGCACACCGTTGTTCCACCCGCAACGCATTACCCGCACGTGCTACGCCCAGCCTTGACAATCGTCGAACCTCTGGCCACATTGTCCTCTTCGTCTCCGGGCTGCCAGCGCCGGGGAGCTTGCGCACAAGCGCATTCAACAACGGGGAGACCAGCATCCATGAAGACAACAAGCACAGCCGCCTGGCCAGTCCTGAAGCGCTATGACCGGAACCATCTCGCGCGCATCGCCATGCCGCTGGGCGGCATCGGCACGGGTACCGTTTCCCTGGGCGGACGCGGCGACCTGCGCGACTGGGAAATCATGAACCGCCCGGCCAAGGGCAACCGCGGTCCGGCCGCGTTCTTCACGCTGTTCGCGAAGGCGCAGGGCGGAGCGGCGACGGCGCGGTTGCTCGAAGGTCCGCTCGAACTCGACGAGTACGAAGGCGGGTTCGGCAGCAAGGCGGCCAACCATGGCTTGCCCCGTTTCCGCGACTGCAGTTTCGAGGCCGCCTACCCACTCGGGCAGGTGCTGCTCTCGGACCCCGGCGTGCCGGTCAGCGTCCGACTGCACGCGTTCAACCCGCTGGTTCCCACCGACACCGACGCAAGCGGAATCCCATGCGCCATTCTGCGGTACACGCTCACAAACCGCACCGCGCGGCGCGTGACGGCCTCCGTGTGCGCCACCCTGGCCAACAACCTGGGTGTCGGTATTGTCCAAGGCGCCACCGGCAATCGCAATGCGTTCCGTCAAGGCAAGGGACTGCAAGGCATTGTCCTGACCCCGGGGAACCTTGCGGACTCCGCGGAAACGTGGGGGACCCTGGCCGTGGCCACGACGGCCAACGCCGGCATCACGCACCGCACCGGCTGGGCGAAGCTGAGTTGGGGCGATTCGTTGCTCGACTTCTGGGACGATTTCAGTGCCGACGGCCGGCTCGATGCTCGCGACCCGCAGGACGTCAACGATCCGAAGGCGTCCCTGGCCGTGTCGCTGACGCTCGCACCTCGGGCGACCCGAAGCATCACGTTCATTCTCGCCTGGCACTTCCCGAACCGCCAGACTTGGACACCGAAGAAGCCGGCCGACGGCGCGCCGGCGTGCGCCTGCAGCGGCGACCCGAACCGCATCGGCAACTACTACACCACGCAGTACCGCGACGCCTGGGACGCGGCCGAGAAGACGGCGCGGAACCTGGTGCGCCTCGAGGCGGACACGGTCCGGTTCGTGCAGGCGTTCTGCGAGTCCAACCTGCCCGCGGTAGTCAAGGAAGCGGCGCTGTTCAACGTCAGCACGCTGCGGACGCAGACCTGTTTCCGCACTCCGGACGGGCTGATCTTCGGCTGGGAAGGTTGCGGCGACCAGGCCGGCTGCTGCCACGGCACCTGCACGCACGTGTGGAACTACGAGCAGGCCACCGCGTTCCTGTTCGGCGACCTGGCCAAGGCCATGCGCACCGTCGAATTCGCGCACGCCACCACCGACGACGGGTTGATGAGTTTCCGCGTCAATCTGCCGATCGGCAGCGCGCAGGAGCACGGCAAGGCGGCAGCCGACGGGCAGTTGGGCTGCATCATGAAGGTGTACCGCGACTGGCAACTCGCGGGTGACGATGCGTTCCTGCGCACGCTCTGGCCAAAGGTCCGCAAGGCGGTCGAATTCTGCTGGATCCCGGGCGGTTGGGACGCGGACCGCGACGGCGTCATGGAAGGCTGCCAGCACAACACGATGGATGTCGAGTACTACGGGCCCAACCCGCAGATGCAAGCGTGGTACCTGGGCGCACTGCGCGCGGCCGAAGAAATGGCGCAGCACCTCGGCGATGCGGAGTTCGCACAAACATGCCACGGACTGTTCGAGCGTGGCAGCCACTGGATGGACGAACACCTGTTCAACGGCGAGTACTACGAGCACGAGGTCCGGCCGCCGGCCAGCGCGGAGAGTGTCGCGCCGGCGCTGCGCCTGGGTATGGGCGCACAGGACCTGAGCAACCCTGACCTGCAGCTCGGCGCCGGCTGCCTGGTGGACCAGTTGGTCGGGCAGTACATGGCGCACGTCTGCGGCCTGGGCTACCTGCTCGAACCGCGCCAGGTCAAGGCCACGCTGCGCGCGATCTTGAAGCACAACTTCCGCACCGAGTTTCTCAGCCACTTCAACCACTTGCGCAGTTTCGTGCTCGGCGAGGAATCGGCACTGCTCATGGCCACGTACCCGCGCGGCCGGCGCCCGAAACGGCCGTTCCCGTATTTCAACGAGGTCATGACCGGGTTCGAATACGCCGCCGCCGTGCACATGCTCTACGAGGGCCAGACCGCGAGCGGGTTGAAGTGCATCCAGGCAATCCGGGACCGCTACGACGGAAAGACGCGCAGTCCGTTCAACGAGGCGGAGTGCGGTCACCACTACGCCCGTGCCATGGCGAGCTGGGCCGCCGTGCTGGCGCTGACCGGGTTCCACTATTCGGGCGTGACCGGGGCCATGACGTTCGCCGCGCAGACCGGGACGTTCTTCTGGTCGACCGGCCACGCCTGGGGGACGTGCCGTATGCGCCGTGACAAGCGCGGCTGCGATGTCCGCATCACGGTGCTTGGCGGCAAGCTGCGCTTGCGCCGGCTCGTGCTGCGCGACCGGGGCGAACACGTCCTCCCGCGCGAACGGACGCTGTCCGCAAATGCGACGGTAGAGTTCCGCGTCCCGGCGCGGTAGGTTGCCGCCCTCTTCCTCTGCCACGCCAGGCGCCAAGATTCCGGCAACTGCGAAACACCTGAAAGGCGCGAAAGAAACCGACCAGTGCAAGCAGCGGATTAAGCCCCGCCATCATCCGACAGTCCCGCGGGCGGCCAGGCGAGGCCGGTCCGGGCTGGCACCGCGACCTACCCGTCGTTACTCTGCCCGCACAGGTCGAGAAGAACCGGGTACGGGGGATAGCCGAGCGGGCGACGTCGCGATATGGAGCGCAGGGGCAATGGCCTGCTGTGACAGCAGGCCAGCACCGCCGCTTTGGCTCGGCACACGGACGCTGCATGATGCAGACGTCGCGTCCTTGGCGACGCGAGAGTAGATTTCCAGTATGAACACCGTGGACAAGATCAGGCGTAACGCCTTAGCCCTTTCTCCCAGCGAAAGGGCGAGCATCGCACACGACCTGCTGGTCAGCTTGGACGAACCGTCCGGGCTCGTGCTTGATGACAAGTACGAGACCGAGATTCGGCGCCGATTCGCTTGGGTTCGAACCGGGAGGGCCGATGGTGAGCCTGCGGAGACGGTCTTTACCGAGCTTGCGGGGAAGCTCAGATGCCGAAGGTGAAGTTCCTGCCGGAAGCAAAGATTGAGCTGTTTGAAGCCGCGCTCTTCTACGAGGCGCAGGCCCGTGGCTTGGGAGTCGACTTCCAGCAGGAAGTCGAACGTGCGGTTACTGACATTCGTCTCCACCCTCAGGCTTGGCCTGGACTCCCTGACGGAACGCGACGACGCCTGCTTGAGCGGTTTCCCTACCTCTCATCTACCTGATCGCGCCCGACTGCATTTGGGTTGTCGCGGTTGCCCACACCAAGCAGCGTCCCGGTTACTGGTCATCACGGCTCCGGCGTTCGAGAGCATCACGAAACGTCCGCCCCATTGAGGCGTAGGCACAGGAACCCGCATCTGGGTAAAGAGATCGCGGCTTCACGCCGGACCGACGGGGGTTGCCCACACTTCAGTCGGCGACGATGTCGAGCTGGCAGACGCGCGCCACTTCAGCGGCGCTGGTGACTCCCATCCGGACCTTGAGTTCGCCGTCTTCACGCAGCGGCCGCATCCCGTGGCGTCGGGCGATGGCTGCAATCTCCGTGCTGTCGCGCCGCTCGTTGATGGCATGCCGAAGGTCATCGTTAATCGCCAGTAGCTCGTAGATGCCGATTCGGCCGCGGTAGCCGCTCCCGAGGCAGGTCCGGCAGCGATGCACGGGACGGCCGTCTTCGGCGGTTTCCTGTGCGGGCCGGCCGGTGCCCCTGCAGTCCGGGCACACGCGGCGCACCAGCCGCTGCGACACCACACCGAGAAGGGCCGAGGAGATGAGGAAGCTCTCCACACCCATGTCCAGGAGCCGGCTGATGGCGCCCGCCGCGTCGTTGGTATGCAGCGTACTGAGGACCAGGTGCCCAGTCAGGGCGGCTTGAATGGCAATATCGGCGGTCTCCCGGTCACGGATTTCGCCAATGAGAATGACGTCCGGGTCCTGGCGCACAATGGAGCGCAACCCGTTGGCGAAGGAGAGCCCTATCTTGGGGTTCACCTGAATCTGCGTGAGGCCGCCAAGCTGGTACTCGACCGGGTCCTCGATGGTGATGATCTTGCGCTCGTCGGAGTTCAGAATACGCATGACACAGTACAGCGTCGTGGTCTTGCCGCTGCCCGTGGGACCGACGACCAGGAGCATGCCGTGCGGCATGGTGAAAAGCCGCTCGAACTCGGCCTTCGTGTCCGGTTCCAGGCCAACCTTCTCCAGATCGAAGACGGTGACATCTTTCTGCAACAACCGCAGCACGATGCTCTCGCCGTGCATGGAGGGTACCGTGCTGACACGCACATCCAGTTCGATCCTGCCCAACTGCAGGTCAATACGGCCATCCTGCGGCAACCGCCGCTCAGCGATGTTCATGCCGGCCAGGAGCTTAATGCGCGAGGCAATGGCCGGATACTGGTTGATCGGGGGTGTCTGCACGACCTGCAGGATGCCATCTACGCGGTACCGGATCGAGAGCTGGTCCGCGGCCGGTTCGACGTGGATATCGCTGGCGCCCATCTCCTGGGCTCGGGTGAACATGTCGTTGACCAGGCGCACGATGGGCGCCTCGCGCGCCAGGTCGCGCAGGGTCTGTTCGCTGGCATTCGCGTCCCAGCCTTTGCCCAGCGGGTCCTCGGCTGCGGCAGCCTCGTAGAGGGATGCCAGGTTCCGTTCGATCAGCGTGCGTCGCGCCAGGATAAACGATACGTCCCGCTGGAACATGGTAGCCCAGACCAGAGCCATGCGGCCAAGGTCGTACGGGTGCGCGACGGCGAGCAGGAGTTCCTTGGCGTCCCAGGAGACCGGCAGGCACAAGTGGTGTGCCAGGAAGTCGAACGTCACCTCGGGAAAGGCTTCCAGATCGCGCAACTCCTCCTCGTCCGCCACGGGCAGTCCGGTCGCCACGGAGTAAATACCGACCAAGTCCCGTTCGTCAACCCGGCCCTGAGTGACCAGGCCCCACTCGGCCAGTGGCGCATCCTTCAGTTCGGCGGCCGCGTCAGGGGTCCCCAGTCGGGTGAAGGCGGCGGCGTGCACGTGCTGCGCCAAGGCAACACCGTCAAGCGCCCCGGACCGCTTCCCGGTCAGAGTTCCGAGGAGGCGCGCCGGCGACCGAACCTGGCCGTCGTCCGTCGCCGACCGTGCAGCCGGTTCGGCGGCCACGACCACCACGGTCCTGTCCTCGGCGCCAGGGATCACCGCGGCGGGCCGGCTGTTGTCGTCGGAGACGCTCATTCGCGGATGCTCTCCCGAATCTCCTTGAGGGCCGTCTGATAGCGGTTGATAAGGCGGTCCGTGGTGCTGGCCTTGTCCACGACATGTACGGTGATCAGCACCAGCAACTCGGAGCGTTTGCTGCTCGTCGCATTGGTCTTAAATGCCCAGCCGATCCAGGGCACGTCCTTGAGCCAGGGCACTCCGGAGTTTGTGTTTGTCTTCTCCGTATCAATCAACCCACCCATCATCACGGTGCCGCCGTCCGGAACTACCAACGTGGTCTGCAATTGCTTGTTGAGGATGGTCGCGGTGTCCTTGGAAATGGCCGAGTCGATCGCGGCGGAGGACACTTCCTGCTTGATCTCCAACTGCACGTCGTTGCCCGCCGTCACGTACGGCGTCACCGTCAGAATGGTACCGGTGTCCTGGTACTGATAGGTTCTCTGGGTGAGATCACCGCCGCTGGTTGTCGAGTAGCCGCCGGTGACGATCGGAACCTTGGCGCCGACGTTGATGGTTGCCTCCTGGCCGGTAGCCGCCATGATCTGCGGCGCGGAGATGATTCGGACATTGCCGCGCCCAGCCACCGCGGTCAGGAACGCCAACTTGTTCGCGTCCTTCTTGAACAACATGGCCATGCCGTTGGCAATGCCCTCCGAAGTGGTCGTCGTTCCGTCGGCGTTGTCGGTCGTGGTTCCGCCGGGCATGGGGATGGTCACGCCACCGGTGTTGACCATGGCGTGGGAAAGGGCGTAGGAACCGAACTTCTGCGCCGCCGCGTACGAGAACCCGAACTCGGTGCTCTCCGTGAGCCGGATATCGGCAATGGCGGCTTCGATCATGACCTGGCGTGGCGGCACGTCGTGGCGGCTCAGAAGTGCCGCGACCAGGGCGTAGGCGCGGTGCGTGGTCTTGATGGTCAGGCGGTTCTGGACCTCATCGACATAAACCACCACGGGCGTGTCGAACACCGTGGCCTGTACACCCGGCTCCAGTTCCTTGCGCTTTGTCGTCGTGGGCGCCCCGGGAACCGATCGCTCCGGTGTGGCTGTCGGGGTCGAGCCTGGCGCGGTCGCCTTGGCGGAGGTGGACTTGGTCGAGGACGGTTTGCCGCTCGTGGTCGCCGAGGTGTTGAAGAACACGGCCAATGCGTTGTTGAGCTGCTCCGCTGTACTGTGCTGTACATTGTAGAAGAAGATGTTCTCCTTCTCGGCCTGGTCCTCGCGGTCGAGAACGCGACACCAGTTCTCCACTTCCTTGAGGATTTCGGGAAGGGCGGCAGAGGCCACGATGACCTGCAGGCGCGGCAACGCCGTGAGCTTGATCTGCCCGCCGGACGGGCCCTTGTTCGTGACCGGCAACCCGAGCACGGGCAGGAGCGCATCGAGTTCCTCGATCAGCGTTTCGGCCGGCACCTGCTGACACCGCAGGCAGATATGGGGCCAAGCCGCCTCGCCTTTCGTGTCCAGGCGCTCGACCAGTTCTCTGAGCTTCGGCATATTTGCGGGCGCCTCGACCAGGAGCAGCGTGTTGGAGTTGGGGATGTCCGTGATCGACGCGCCATCGGTCATGAACGGCTTCAGATTGTTCAGCACCTCCGCGCTCTTGATGTACCGGATCTGGATGAACGCCACCTCGACATTCGCCACCGGGTCGTGGGTGGCGAAAATGCGGTGTTCCTTCGGCATCTTGGCGAACGGCATGATATGGATGAAGCCCGGGTTCTTCGACGCATATGCTCCCGCCAACCACAGGATATGCTCGAACACTTCCCAGGTTTCGCGCGCCGTCATTTCGGAGTCGACCGTCATGGTCACCGCGCCCTTGACGCTCGGGTCGATCAGGTAGCTGAAATTCAATATCGCCGCGAAGCCTGGTACGACCTCGGTCAGGGGCGTGGCGTCGAAGTTGAACTTGACCGCCTTCTTGGCGTCAGGGTCCGCGATGCCCTTGATCAGGTTGTTCGGGTACTCGATGGGGGCGCGGGACGGCTCATCCACCTTGCGCTCCGGGAAGACAAACTTCTCCTCCACGCCGTCAGTCTTCTCAGGCGCCACCTCGGCGACGATGATCGGAGTGTCATCCAGGACCTCGGCGCGCATGGCGTCCGGTTCTACCAGCCCAACCTCCGCGGCTTCTTCCGGCTTGGCGGGCGCCTGGGCACCGGAGCGAAACGACTTGCATGCGGCTGCCGTCAGGCAGGCAGCCAAAGCACACGCCGTAGCCAGTGCCCTGACTATTCCGAAAAGGGGAACCCTGTTCATCATTACCTGTTCCGTTTCCTTGCTTAAGTCCAGAATGATTGCAGAACGCACAACCGCGTCGCACAACGTCCGCCGCTAGCGCGGACGTATCGGGGCTGCTGTAGCGTCGGCCTTGCAGGCCGATCTCTGGAGCCCTGCAATGGCCTCTCCTTACTGCGTCGCGGCCGGGACTGTCGTCTGCGGCGTCGCGTTGCGGCGCCGCTCCAGTAATCGTTCACGGAGTTCCTTGGCTCGCAGGATCCGCTCTTCGGCAGACAAAGCACCGGGGGCTGGCGCTTTGGCATGATCGCCACCCGGAGTCGGCAGTTCCACACCCGGCGGCGGAGGGGGCGGAGGCGGAGGCATGCTCGAGTTGCCGCCGGCCACGATTTTCTGCGCGTCCTGGCCCGCCTCTTCAGTCTTTGCCTCCTTCTCCCGTTTGGCGTCTTCCTTCTTGGCCTCCTCTTCACGTTTCGTGTCGTCATCTGCCGCCACCTTGCGACGGGTCACGCTTTCCGCGTCGTCCGACTGCAGCCTCAGGACCCGTTCCTCATCGCCGCGGGTGAGCACGACCTCGTCGAGACGGATCTCCTTGACCACGTAACCGGTGTTGCCCACAGGATCGTTCAACTTGTAGACATGCTGAGTCTTGACCTCCTCCGGCGACGGCTCAGCACCACCGGCGGGGACGGTTCGGGAACCCACCCGCGCGGTGCGGGTTCGGGGTGCCGCCTTCATTTGCTTGTCCAGAATGATGGCAGCCGCCACATCGCCAAACTGCAGAATACCGATCAATTCCAGTTCGATTCGGCTGGGGCCCACCGCCTCCGCATCGCCTTTGGTGAGGTCCTCGGTCCGCGCCGGGTTGAACAGCGTCTGGCGCCACAACACATCAACGTCGACAGGCTGAGGCGTAGCCTTCCCTACCGCGGCGTCCCAGCCAGCCGAACCCGCCGCACCCTTGAGCTGCGGGGGCGCCGTGAACCGCGACTGCTGCGCGCGGCCGCTCCAACGTGCGTCGGGGGCCTGGCGGACAGCCCAAGCACTGGCAACCACCGCGCCGAGCATCAGTACCACATTGAGAAGCCAATACAGCCTGCTCATCCCTCGTGCTCCACTGCACCACTCAGGAACCGAGTCGCCTCAGGAGACAGCACCAAAGCCCGAATCCGACCGTTCAGCAACACCATCTTGGGCGACGTTGGGTTGTCTGGACGAATGGTCACGTTCTTCCACAGCAACTTCTGCGTCGACTGCTCAACCTGGGCCAGCAACCGCCCAATCTCGCGCATGGATCCGTTGACCTGGACGGAGAACTCGACCTCGCGGACATGTGTCAAGTCGAGCATCTTGTTGGCCATGGGCGCCCCCACCTGCTGCACTTTGACCTGGGCCTGCTGCGCAAGTTTCGCAAACGC
This sequence comes from Lentisphaerae bacterium RIFOXYA12_64_32, assembly GCA_001803235.1. Classification (GTDB taxonomy): domain Bacteria; phylum Verrucomicrobiota; class Lentisphaeria; order Oligosphaerales; family YB12-FULL-65-16; genus YB12-FULL-65-16. Next base: position 21,534 of record MHBL01000001.1, on the reverse strand, counting down.
CGCGGGGACTTCGACCACCGGCGGCGTCTTCCCCTGCACCTGCCAGAACGGAGCCGCCTTCTCCCGCAACTTGGCGACCTCCTGGTTCATCGCCGACTGTTCGGCCTCAATGGCCGCCAGGCGCTTCTGCAGGCGCCGGAGTTGCCGCTCCTGCTCCTGGATGCTCTGCGGAAACGGGACCCTGTCCAGTGGCAGGTTGGCGTACTTAAGCACGACAAACACGCCCAACACCGCCGCCACGGCAAGCAACAGCTTCTGTCGGCCTGTTAGTCTGAATCTTGCACGAACCATGTGATTTTCTACTCTTCGCTGTTGGTCGCGCCGCCGTCCGCCTTTTCCTTGCCTTCCGTCGGAGGCGGTGGCGGTGGCGGTGGAGGGACATCCTTTTCCGGAGGCGCCACGGGGCCCAAATCCTTCGGTTCTTCCGCACTGTCGATCTTATCGTCCTTCGGTTCTTCCGTATCGCTGGCCTTATCGTCCTGCGGCTTCTTCGGCGCCCCCCCCCCCTTGGGCGTCTCACCGGCGACATCATAGCGCGCATTCATCTGCAGGCGCAGAACCATGACGTTGTTGTGACCGAGGGTCTTCTGACCTGGCACCACGTCACCGATGATGGGAGAATCCTCCAGCTTACTGCGGATGTCGAGAGCATCGTTTACACTGCTGAGTTGGAGGTCCACCTGCCCGTCGGTCCAGTTGAAGTTCTGCAGCCAAGCCTCCTTGTCGATTAATTGCGTCAACTCCGCCAGCACCTCCACCATGGACGGGCGCGGCGTATACGCGTCGGCCATCTCTTTCTGGAGAGTGGCCTGAAGTTCCTTCTGGCTGTCACCCGCCTCGTACTTGGCAATTTTCTGCTCGATCTTGGCGCACTCACTGCGCAGGTCACCCAAGTAAGCGGCGGCGCTGCGGTACTCGCGCGCCAGCATGAACATCGCCACAGCCAGGAGGTAGGCCACCAGACACGTCGCTATGTTTCGGCTGTAGCGGTTCCGCGTCGGGCGCAGATCGAGTGGAACAGGGACCCAGGTGGCACGGTCAGCCTCGGCTGACCTGCTCATGCTGTACATGGCCAGCAGGACCGCCGGCGCGAAATCGCGCTGCTCCTCGGCAGGCGCCGTTTCAAGCTTGCCCGTAACCAGTCCGGGCACCGCCAACGGCGAAGGCAAAGCGCCCACGGCCCCCTCGTCGACGGCAGTCGTGCGCACCACGTCGCGGCCGCCCAGCGCGGCGGGTCGGAACAGAAGCCCCTCCGCGTCACCATTGCAGGGCACAAAAAGCCCGACATCGGCCAGCAGTGGGTCCAAAGCCACAACCGGAGGCATGAGGACGTCCACTCCGGTTCCCAAAGCGCTAACCGTATCGATCCAACGGACCCACTGCGTTTCGCGCATGTAGACCAGGCGAACCCGGTGCTGTCGGTCTTGTCCACCCGGGCCAGGGAGCACGCGGTACCCCCACACCAGCTTGTCGGCGGATATCGGGGCGCAACGGTTCAGCTCAAAGGCCAGAGCGCTGCGCAGATCTTCGCCCGTGAGGCGCGGCATGTCCAAGTCCACGAAGCCGCAAGCCATGCCACTTGCTCCGCATGCGACCAGCGTCCCCTCGTCGTGCCCAAGCGCCTCCAAGCCCTGGGCCAGGCGAGCAGCCACCGAACCACCCCCAGCCGCTTCACCGTGCCAGAACTCATTGACGTGGGACCGGTCCCCATCGCGCGTGAGGCGCACACCCCAGCAACGACCGTCCGCGGCCCACGTCAACGCAATGCAGGATTTACCGCCGAAGAACCCCATTCGGACCTTCTTCTCAGGACGACCAGGCCGACCGCGACCGCGGACACCTTCCGCTCGCGCGACCGGTTTGGGCAATATACCCCTCGAACCCGGTTTTTCCTTGTGCCATGCCCCCCCAGTAATGCGTCAGTCACGGGTGGAGATAAGGTCGAAGTCTGACCTGGGCTGACGCCTAAAGTGGTCGGAGCGGCTCGCTCCGACACCCGCGGGAGCGAGCCGCTCCCGGCCATCTACCTCCCAACCGTGCACCCGCGACTGACGCATTACCCCCCCAATGGGGCACATTTGTTACCCCTAAAGCACGTGCAGACGCATTATGCACATCGAGCGGGGCAAATCGAACTCAGAACTCAGTAGAAAACCCTTTCCCAGTTCGAAATATACGTCATCGCGCCATCTGCGAAAGCCTGCCCGGTGGTTCGGCAGTCACGCGTTATCCGCACCGTCCGACTCACCTTGCCGTCCGGAGAGAACGCAGAGGCGACCAGGGTAGCGACGCCCGACTCGTCAAACGAAAACCGCGATTTGAGTCGACCCAACAGATCCGCCGGCAAGGTGTCTTCCATCGCGGCTCCATCGCGCTGCCAGGCATCGCGCGCCGCCATCACGTCCTGCAATTCGACATCTGTCAGCCCGGCAAGTTCCCGGATCAACCCCGGCGAGCTCGAGAAAAATGATGGTTTCCCCGATGTCCCAGCCCGAGTCGCCTGCCGCCGGGGTCCAGCCTGCAGGCCAACGCCGGGAGGCGGAATCAGCTTGGCGGTGCCCGGATCAAGGATTCTCTCGCTCATGGGCGTCTCGGACTCCTCGGCAGCCTCGGCTGCGTCAATCAGCCAGTAGAGTTCCTCGCGGAACTGCAGTGGGGCGTTGCGCGGCAGGTCGGCCATACCCAGGCCCTCATAGTCACCCCGCTCCATGCCGCGCAACCGCACCAGGTCGTCCGCATCCACGTAGTCCGCCAGAATATCAAGGAACCGGTCGTACCGCTCCTGGATCTGCTCATCGTCGGAACGCAGAACCCCGCGCAACATGGCCTCCGCTTCCGCTCCGCTGCAGTCCACGCCTTTCTCCGCGTCGTAGACCGCCACCCGCACCGGAAACTCCATTGCTCGCAAGTCGTGGATACGCCCGTCCATCATCCACGGCTCAACGCCCAGCTCCTCCCTGCCCTCGGGTTTGAGGCCAAGGGTGCGACTGCTGAACAGGGACCGATCGGCCAGGAGGAGCCAAAACCCCCGCTCGGCGGCGGACTCGGCGGCATACTTGAGTTCCTCTCGCAACGCGCTCGCCACAGCTTCCCTGGCGACGACCTGACTGCTCATCGACAGATGCGCCGCCATCAGGCCCGCGACCGCGAGCACCCCCAAGACCATGATCATCGCCACACCGCGCTCGCCGGGACGGGCCCGATTCCGGCGTGACCGGGTCGGCACCGTGACGGAAGCGCCGCTCGGAGCGCCATTCTCATGTTTGCGGTTGTTTGCCAATGCTCTGTGGCTCCCACTTGCCCCACCGTTCACGATACCCGTCCCCGGAAATGCGCCGCATCCAACTCTCCTGCCGACCGTCCGCCCAGAACACTTGAACCATGATAGCCACCGGGAACCCGTCCTCGTCATTGTCCCACTGCTCCCGCCACTCGATCTCGCCCTCCTCCAGCCCCTTGGCGTAGGAGAACCGGACCTCGGCCACACCCTCCGCCAACACACTGGTGCGGCTCATGTCGCTCGGCTCCCCCCACACCAAGAAAGGACGATGCTGGTACACCGCCAACAGGCGGTGATCGTCAACCGCAAGCCCCACGAACCGGAGCGAACCGTCATGCGGATCGTCACAACCCCGCAGGCATGCCGCGGTCAACTGGTCGCTCTCGCCCAGAAAAGCCGGCTGGGGTTGGCCATCCTCGTCGCGCCAGACAAAAGACACGATGTTAGTCAGAATGCCGTCCAGTGCCCGATCCAATGCCATGAGGTCCTGGAAACGAGCCTGCTCGGTCTGCAGGCGCCCCCACGACTTGGTAACCTCACGGCTGAATCCGACCAGGGCAACCACGACCAACAGGAAGATCGCCATGGCAATCATGAGTTCAAGCAGGGTAAAGGCCCGCCGCACGGCCCGCCCGCGGGGCCACCGCTGTGCCGGCTTGGCTGTTCGCTGTGCTGTTCCTGGCCGCCCGTGCTTCATTCCGCCACGCGCCGTCCTTCAGTAGCAGTCGTCTTCGCGCAGAATCTTCTCAATCACCCGTTCCCCCAGCGGCCGGCCACCGGTGTCATAGACGGTGATGCGAAACACTCCCAGGCGCCACCCGGTCCAACCGGACAGGGACTCCGCCGCATGCTGTGGGAGGTCCTCGGCCACGACCAGATCGCACCGCGAATCGAACCCGTTTGGCAGAAGCCCATCAGGGAGCTTGGCTTTCGGTCCGGCCGCAAGGTAGAATTCCGTAACTTGGCTAAGGAGGTGCGCACGCCCCCACCGCTGCTCCGCACGGAGGATGCGTCCCCGGGCACCGCCAACAATGGCCAGCGTCAGACCGATGGAAGCGGCAAGGATGATGGCCGCCACGAGCACTTCGATTAACGTGAAGAACCGTCCGCCCCCGGATACGGCACCAGGACGGAGGCTTGCGCAACGATGCAATGACGGACAATCAGCGGGCATATGGTGTCCGAACCGAAATAGAACACACCACCGAGAAGCAACCTACTTTCCCTCTCTCTCCCGTGTAACGTATACGACACACGACGACACGGAAAGGTTGCGCAAGCCCAAAAAGAAAGGCCGGCAGAAGCCGGCCTGACTGTGCAGTTGGTGCTCGAGGGGGGAGTCGAACCCCCACGGGTTGCCCCACTAGGCCCTCAACCTAGCGCGTCTGCCAGTTCCGCCACCCGAGCAGGTTTGGAAACCTACCAGTACTATGAGCCGTCCCCCAGCCAAGTCAACCCGGGAGCCCCCAAAAACGGCATCGAATCGGCTGAATTTGGCCGCCTGTCGAGTCCCGGGAAACGCTCAAACCTGGGCGGCTGTGAACACGAAGGCGTGGACATCACCGTCGGTGTCGCGATCGACCTGGACGATCTGGCCGTGCCCGTACTCGGCGATCGTCTCATCCGTCACCGCTTCCAGCGCCTGATACAGCTCATCGGACAGCTTGTCGCCGACATGAAACTCGGGGATCAAGTCGCCGTGCACCAGCGTGGTGATGCGGTGTCCGGGGTCCAGAACCGCAACGCCGACTCCGGTCTGCGTCAGCATGTGATCCATTTCGGCAATGGCCCCGCGCAACCCGTCCAGTTCGGTTGTGACCGCTTGAAGGCGCCCCTGGGCCTCGTTGAGTTCCGCACGGACCCGCTCGAGTTCCTGCCGGGTTGCCTCGGTCTCCTCCCGCGACACTCGCTTGATCTCGCGGTCAAAGACCGTGTCCAGGTAGTTGATCAACTCGTCCGGATTCTCGACCCCCTTGAAGTCACTTTTCAGCTTGTCGCGCAGTCGGTCGGCCAGCGGACGAAATGTCTTGCTCACCTGACGCGGCGCCGCGCGCTTCCCGACTGTGTTCTGCTCGAGCAAGGCAAGCAGATCGTCCGCCTTGATCTTCCGCTCGTCCATGATCGCCTTCATGCGCTCCAGTAGCCGCCGGCTGCTCGCCGCATCCCCGGAAATCTGCGTCAAAAGTTGCTCCGCCGACTTGAGCGACCCCTCGTGCTCAATGAACTCGTTCAGCACCGCCTGGGCGCGCGACGTATCGGCGTACGAAGAAACGACGTTGACCAGGCGGTCCAGGAAATCGTTGGCCCCCTTGGATGCCAGCTTGTGGGACTGCCGCCGTAACTCGCTCTCCAGGGACGCCATCGACTTAACCATGGTCTTCTGCTCCTCCGGGTTCGAGATCAAGTCCTTGGTGGCAATGGCTTCGCCGGCGACCCGGATGTTCTCCATCATGGTTTCCATGAGTTGGTCGCGCGTCACGCTTTCCTTATGCTCATCCAGATGTGCCATGACTTCAACCAGATGCTGGGCCAGTTCGACAGGGCTGTTCTTCATCCGGTTCAGCAGCTGCCCCCTGTCGCTTGTGTGCCGCAGCATCTCCTCGGAGAAATACTCGACGATGTTCTCGTCCTTTCCCATCCCACCGCCGGTACGCCGGCCCCTTGGGACGCCATTCCCCAACACCGCCTGATCCACGACCACGGCATCGGCGCCAACGACCTTCTCGTCCTCTCGGATCAGGCGGTACAGCGATGCGTTCAAGCGCACGTTCTGGACTCCCTTCTCGCGTAAAATGGCTTCCATGCCGCCGGCGGCTTCGACCTCGGCCGGGTCCCGGCTGAAGGCGCGAAGGAACTCCATTAACTCCTCGAGCGAGAGGCCCTGCCGGAAAAGCAGGTTTCCGACTTTCAGGACCTCAAAGTGGTGAGACAACTTGCGGACGCTGGGGTTGTGCTCTTCGGCGGGAACACCTTCCATCAACAGCTTGCCTTCGGCCATGTGGAGCGAGACCTCCTTGTAACGCTCCAACGCCTGGCGCAGATGCTCCCACGTCTCGCCCGCAGTCTTCCGCACTACGGGGTGGTCAAGGGAGTACATCTTGATATTGGCAAAGGTGAGGCAGAGAAACTTGACGAGCTCGACGATGACGTCGATGGGAACCTTACTGTGGACCTCGGTTCCGGCTGGCGCATGGGGAGGTGTGTTGGGGTTCATGGCTGCATCCCTTTCGGTCTGCGGCCCCCGGTTGCTGGCGGTCCATCCCCCTGCAACCCACTGCACCCGTTCCCGGTCAACCGTCAGTCCAAGGGTCAGGTTTGGTGCGTTTCATGTCGTCCCTCGCTGTTCTTGGTTGCCTGAATTTCGGAAGCCGTTCACACTCCTACGCTTGCTCCCACCGTTCTACTACGGAATATAGCCGCAAACCGGCCTTTTTTCAACCGGCCCTGACGTGTCGCCCAGGGCTGTTTCAAGATCCGTGACTGTCGCGTGCGGTGAGTACCCCCGGCGTGTCCCCACGCCGGGGGGGGGCGGCCTGAGGACAGGCCGCCCCTACTTGGTGTGCGCAGAGGCGTGGCCTTCCGAGGCGCGGCACCGGATCTTGAAACAGCCCTGCGTGTCGCCAGGTAATGCGTCAGGGGCGGGTGGAAAACGCACCGCAACGGGCATCCGGCCGAGCCGTCCCGCCCGACGGGCGGATGAGGGAACGGTTTCTGGGAGGCCGCTTGCTGACACGCGCGGCTCGGACAGACATGCACCCTTCCCACCGCCCCGTGGATCACTTGCCTGCCGGCAGCGTGTAACTGTACACATGCGAGCCGGAACCAAAGTAGACGCGCCCATCGAGGTAATCGCCGCCCAGCGCGACCGGCACAGGCGACTCCGCCAGCAGGTTAATGTCGAACGTAGTCTGATCCAACCGTGCGACGCCTTTGTTGAAAAGGATGTAAATCGTCCCCTGCGGGTCGGTCACGAACACGCGTGGCCCCTGCTGGTTTGCCGTGCTGCCGAACTTCGGGGCCGTGGGCCTCTCGTAGATCACGCGCCGGATGTCCGGGCGAAACGCAAAGAACCGGCTGCTGTCGGTGAACCCGAAAACCACGCCGTCCTTGCCGACACACAGGTCCGTGTAGCCCTGCGCGCCGGGAAAGACCACCTGGTGCCACTCGACCGTCTTCGTGGCCATGTCCATGATGTAGAGTTCGGCGTCCTTCGCCTTCTTCTCGCCGCCCGTCCCGGGCGCGGTCGTGGTCCCGCCCAGAAGCCTGCCGCCGGGCAGCGCGACCAAACTCAGGGTCGAGTGCTCCGGGATGATGGCCGTGTGCTCGAGCAGTACTCGCGTCCGCGTCTGGCGGTCCCAGAACAGTAACCCGCCGCCCGTGTACCCATACCCTGGCGTGCCAGCCAGCACCAGGGTCTTACCGTCGGGGTGCGCCAGCAGCTTGTGGGGCCGCATGATCGTGGGCGTGCAGTCGGTGAGGAGCTGTGGGTTACAGCCATCCTTGCCTTTTTCAGTGTTGACCCACGGGCGTGTCGGGTCCCATTCGATCAGGGCCCCGTATGGGTAAACGCCCACGAAGAACCGGTCGCCCTGTCGCGTAACGGCGTTGAACTGGCTGTAGGCCGAGTTGTTGACCCACGTGTCCGTCTTCGGATTGTAACTGAAGCAGCGCATGGGGAACGCCGTGCCGCCGCTGATCGTCCCGTCCGGCGCCGTAGCCAGGCCCATGACGTGCGCGCCTTCGCTGGTGTAATCGAACTTCAGCTCCTGAACCCCACCGGTCTTCGGGTCCTCCACGACCAAAGTGCGCGTGACCGTGTCGCAAACCTTGACGCGCCGCCCATCAGGGAAGAGTTGATGGAACAAGCCCTGGTGGCTGGTGACGATCGGCTTGGGCGTGCGTTTTTCGAGCTTCCCGACCTTGGTCGCTTCACCGTCGTAGAGTTCGTACCAGCCGTCGTCGCCGCCGCCCTTCGGATGGCCGTAGACCTTGCCGTTCAGATCACGGTACACGCTGGCGGTGCCCTTGGCGCGTTCAGCCTCGGGGATGAGCGGTTTGGCGGTGCGCGTCCGCGGATCGAACCCGATGATGTGACTGGCGGTGTTGCCGACCGCGAAGTACACCCAACCCTTATCGTCCGCCGCCACGGAGCGCTGGTACTGCGCCCAGTTCTCCTTGTGCACCTGCCCGTAATCGACAAACTCGCGCGTCTTGGGGGCGAACGACGCCACACCGCTGTTCGGGTACGTGACCGACCAGATCAGGCCGGCGTCGTCCTCGGTCATCCCCATGGCCATCTGCGGCACGGTCTTGGCGGTGAACGTAAACGCCCGCTGCGCCGGATTAAACTCACAAAAGTTGCCGTTGAAATGTGTGTAGAACTTGTTGCCACTGGAAAGAATCGAGGCATACGGGCAGTCGCCGCCGGACGGGAACGGAATCGGGAACTCCTCGCTCTTGCCCGTCTCGGCATCGATCCACAACAGCGAGTAGCAGCCGCGGTGATCGTACAGCCACAAGAGCACGATGTTCCGGCCCTGCCCGTCCACCGTGGCCACGATGCCGCGATGGTTGCTGACCGGCGTCGCCACGCCGTGGTGCAGGAACCCGTTTCCCAAGTCTTCCGCCGCCGCGAACGCCGCCTGACATGCCATGAGCATCATCCCTGCCGCCCTCCGCAACATGGTTGCACTCCTTTCACCACTGTAATCGTCCAACGCAATCCTCGTCGCGATCGATCTTCGACGCCCCATCGTGCGGGAGGGGACGCTTGACCGGTGTAGGCAAGGACGATTAGTCCGTTCGGCATCTGCTTCACGTTTGACTGGCAACCGGCTGTCACCCCTCCGAACCCGACTCCCTCGCACCGGAAAGACCGCTAGAAACCAACAGGTTAGTTGGTATAATACTACACCGTAACTCACCCCATGGCAAACGCCATCCTGGGATTCCCGTAATGCGTCAACGGCGGATGGAAAACGCACCGCACCGGGCGTCCGTCCCATGAAACTGAAGGAACCCCAGAGCCCGCTCCAGGGACTGGCACGGGGGCTGACTCTTGGAGCGGGCTCTGGGAGCGTCGTTGCCAGTTTCACCTTGGGAGGACCGGGTGGTCCGCCGTCCGGTGGGGCTGGCCTGCCCCACCGCAAGAGCCGAGTAACCGCGAGCGACGCGACCACTGCCGCCATGACCGCTACTGTTCGCGATCGGCGGCAGTGTCGGCCTTGCAGACCGATCCCCTGGCTGCACCGCAACAGGTTCTATCCTCTGCGGAACCGCCGGTAGTCGATGTTGTACTGCCGGATCTTGTACTGGATGATGCGTTTCGTGATGCCGAGCTTTTGGGCCGCCACAGTCTGGTTCCCGTTGGTATCCTTCAGGGCCTCGGTGATCAGTTCGATTTCGAAGTTCCGTACCCTCAGCGTGAAGTCGCCATGGTCTTCTTTGCTCTGCGCGTAGCGGTTCATCTGCAACGACGGCGGCAAGTGATGTCCGTGGATCACATCGCCGTCAGCAAGCAGGACCGCCCGCTCGATCACGTTCTCCAGCTCGCGCACGTTCCCGGGCCAGTGGTAGGCCGTCAGCATATCGATGGCCGGGGTGTCGATGCGGATGACTTTCTTCCCCAGTTCCTCGGAGAACCTCTGAATGAAGTAGTCGACCAGCAACATGATGTCTGCTTTGCCGCGTTCCCGCAACGGCGGGATCCGGATCGGGAAAACGTTGAGCCGGAAGTAGAGGTCCGAGCGGAAGGTCCCATCCACCGTCGCCGCCTCCAAGTCGCGGTTGGTGGCGGCGACGATCCGCGCGTTGGAGCGGATGGTCGTGCCCCCGCCAACGCGCTCGAAAACGCGATTCTGCAGCACCCGCAGCAACTTGGTCTGGGCGCCCAGGGGCAGTTCGCCGATTTCGTCCAGGAAGACCGTCCCAGCACGGGCCCGCTCAAGAACGCCGATCCGCCGCTGCACAGCCCCGGTGAATGCCCCTTTCTCGTGACCGAACAGTTCACTCTCGATGAGGTTCTCGGGAATGGCCCCGCAATTCACCTCCACAAACGGTTCACGCCGGTTCGCGCCGAGTTGGTGGATCAACTCGGCCACCACTCCCTTCCCCGAACCTGTCTCTCCGGTCAACAGGACCGTGGTTCGAGTATCGGCCACGCGTGCAATCAGACTCTGAATCTCTCGAATGCTGGCGGACTTGCCGATCAGCTTTCCAAACGCCCCCCCGGGCGACTTCATGTGAAGGAAGACCTCGAGACGGTGCTCCAGGCCGCAGCGATGCACGAACGGCGCGACCAGGCGCGCCACCTCGCAAAGGAAATCCAATTCCCGCGTCGGATCCTGAATGCTGGCAGTCTCCGCGTCGGCCGAGAGCGTACCGATGGTTGTCCCCTGGTAGACGATCGGCACGCAGAAGAACGAGAGCTTGGACTGGTCCATGTTCTGCCGCAACCCGGACCGGTCCAGAAATTTCTCCACCCGGTCCACCTGCGTGATGTACTGCGGCTTACCCGTGGCAAACACTTCACCCGTGATGCCCTCGCCCGTCTTGTACCGCATCTTGTGGCTCTGGGACTGGGGGATGCCTCCGACCGTGAAAGCCGCGCGGATCTCTTCGCCGGTTTCACTCATCAGGGCGATCACTCCGCGCTGCAGGGAACAGCACTCGGCAAGCCAGTCCAGCACGGCACCCAACCCCTCGCGCAAGTCCGCACACTCGGCGAGGTGTCCGGCGATACGGGTCAGAAGCTGTAAGTGTTCATAGGAGAAAGGTGTCGAAGGCATGGCTTGACCTCGGATCCATTCTCGACGCGCAACTCTTCACTCATCCATAACCCACCGAAACAATAATGTACCGCTGCGCAACTGAAATACAAAAATGTCACATGACTGAGCGAAGATTCAAGATGCAACAAGGGAGGGATACTTGAGATAAGATTCTGGAGAACAACCTGTTGCGATTTCTTGAATGCCGATTGGCAACCGCCGTGCATAAAGCATTGCTAAATTTCCCCGTCCCCCTGCCAGCCAGCGACCCTGCCCAGTCAAGACGAACAGGGGGACGGGGCTTCTCTTTTCCTCTCGCGCCGACGCTTCGCTCCCGCCCGTGGGCCCATCACCCATCCGATCGGGTCGGCGCGCTCGGCACAGCTTCCGGAGCCCATTTCCGAAGACGATCGAACAGCATGTCCGTGGCCGCAGCCACCCCGTACGAGGTCTCCGCGTACTTGGCAATAAGGTAAAGAGTTGAGGCCTCTTCCCCCTGCCCCGCTCGCCAAGAGACCGCGATCGGCTGCACTCCCATCCACCCCATGGTTTCGCCGTGCAACTCGCAGCGGGAGAACGGCGCAAGACTCACCTTGGGGATGATCACTTCCTTTTCATGGGTGTGCAGAATGCAGGCATCCTGCGTCAAGTCGACGAAGCCCACCATGTCGGGGCATTTACCCAGCCGTTCGCCGGAACAGGCGGTGGCAATACCGACAAACGTCTCGTCGGTAAGCAACTCCGGGGCCACGCCCCGGGCCTGGACCGCATCCTTAGCGAACCTGAACACTTTGCTGCGTGTCGGGTCCTCCCAAACCAGAAAAATCGCGACCCCGACCGCAATGGCCAAGAGGAGAAGGGCCCAGGGCGGGAACTCCTCCCCATACAAGGCCTGCCCCACGCCAGCCACGGCCAGGAACACCGGCCCAATCAAGGTGAAATTGGCCACCAGGATCAACCATCGACAAGATTGTCGCAGGGAGTCCCACGACACAACTGGCTGGGCTGGCTGGCTGGCAACAGTTCCAGCCTCCGGCGAGGGTCCCGAAGCCGCGTCACGCTTCGGTTGCGCACCAACTGCCGGCGCGCGGACGCCGCCGCTGACCGGCTGCGTGACCATGCAACGCACGGCCGCAAAAACCATCACGGAAACGATGAAGATGAGCGGTGATCCCATTTCAGCCAACCCCCTGCGGGATAGCGGTCGTTCAGCGCTCGGGCCTGCCATCCCCCCTCACCCAAACGCACTCGACATGCGGTGTCGCGTAGCCGCGGGGCGGAAATATAGGAGCCGCTCCCCTCGACCGCAAACCGTTGGGATCGCCCATTCGCAATGCGTCAGCGGTTCCCGGGCACTGACGCATACCCCTCGTGTTCAGCCCGCCGGTTCGGACACCGGAGGCTTTTCCCGTCCCAGTGGAAAGGGCAGGTCCTCCACCGTGAAGCCGTTCAAGGCCGTCAGCAAGTCGCCGAAATGGTAGAGATCACGCAAGTGTCCCTCCACGAGGGCGATCAGGAAGAGTTGCAGAAGAACGTCGAGCAAAACGTCGCGCCGGCCGCAAGGATGGATCTTGTCGTCGCCCCCGAGCTTGGAGATGTGCCAGCCCTCAACCGGATCGAGCAGCAGATGGTCGCGGTCGATCAGGCAGAACCGCCCCATGTGAAGCACGGTGGTCAAAGACCATTCCACCTGCGCCGCCAGGTGCTGGGCCAGCGCGCAGAGCAGCGGAGCACTCCCGTAGCGGGTCTCGAAAACCTGGTCTACCAGGAACAATTCGACATCCAGAATATCCTCCTCCGGAACGGTGAACTCCTGGTCCCGCATCAAGGCGGCAATCCGTGGCGTGGTGATCTCCGTGGACTGGAGAAGCCGCACCATTTCCGCAATGCCCTTGTGGACCGGCTCCAACTGGGCCAAGGGATCGTACAGAGCGGTGACTTGCAGAATCCCGTCCCACAGGGAGATCCGTTCTTGCCGGATGCCGTCAATGAACTCCTTGCGCGCATTGCGCCGCTGGAGGATGGTGCTGAGTTGGTGAATTCGGCACCTGAGCCGCGGGTCCTGCGCCTCCTGGAACTCCGCAATGGTCTTCTCCGTGACCTGCCCCAGATTCAGGAACTGCTCCATCGCCAGTGACGCGACTTTCAGATCCTCGTCCTGCAGCAGCGTAAGAAGGGCTTCAACCCGTGCCGGGTCTGCCTCATTTCGACTTTGCATGCTCACTCTCGAAGACTTGCCAATGGTGAATGACTCGCCTAATATATTCCCGCGTAGAGGCAAAACGAATCCTGTCCAGTTCCACCCCGTCGCGCGGGTCCGCGGGCGCCCAATCTCGGGCCTTGCCGGCGCCGGCATTGTATTGAGCCAGAGCCAAGACTTCGCCATCGCGGTGCTTGCTCCAGGCCGTCACGGCTTTGCCGATGTACCACGTCCCGATCTCGATGTTCAGCCGCGGGTCGAAAAGCATGCCATTGCAGCGGCATCGCTGCCCGGTCTCACGTTCCCAGTCCGTCACGGCGCCGCGGGTGATCTGCATCAGCCCCATCTCACCCTTGTCGCCCCGTGCGGCCGGGCGGAACCCGCTCTCGGTCATGATTACGCCCTTGACCAGAAACGGCGAGACGTGGTGCCGGGCCGCAGCCTCGCGGATGATGGGGTCATAGCGGTGCAGGCCAGCACGTCCGGACCACCACAGACGGAAGCCCCCCGCCCCCGCCAGCAGCAGAACGCCCCCAAGGATGGCTACCAGCACCACCCCGGACGGCTCCAACCAGTGCCCTCTCGGAAATCGTCCCACCGTCGATCACCCCCTATGCCCCGCACCTGCCAGTGTCGTCACGTTGACAGGAACACCGACGGACCGCCCAGCCCGACGCCTCCAGTCCGCTTCTATCGACCGCAGCACTTCTTGTACTTTCTGCCGCTGCCGCACGGACACGCATCGTTCCGGCCGGCCCGCTCTGCGCCCCGCCCCGGGGCATCCGAACCAACCGCCTGACCCCGGCGCCGGGCCACAATACGGGCCGCCAAGTCTCGGAACCTATCCAGCGTGTGCCCATAGAACCGGTTCCAGCCCTCGCACAGAAGGCTCACGCGGCGCGGATCCTCACCCACTCCGACAAGCCGGTGCTTCAGACAGTCCCCCACGCACAGGTCCTGAAACTTGCATGCCTCGCAACGACTGTGCCACTGACACTTCCGCGCCCCGAACTCACGGTAGACCGGCGAACTCTGCATCGCGGCCCAGGCGTCGGTCGTGACGTTGCCTAACCGCAGGCGCCGGTCGACAAAGAAATCACACGGGTAAACATCTCCGCCATACTCCACCACAAAGTACTGGGCACAGTTGTGGCCAAGACTGCAAACGTTGCGCACACCATCCACCAGCAGACTGAGAACCGAGTCGAACAGCCGGATCGATACCCGTTCCGTGTCGCCCGGATACCAGGCATCAAAAAGCTCACACAGGAAGTGCCCCCACTGCACCCCGGAGACCGAGCAGGGCCGGACGCCGCCCCCCCCATCCTGTTCCACGCACGGAATGTACTGGTGGTGCAGGAAACCGCGGTCGCGCAGAAAGGCGTAGACCGTACGGGCATGGGCAACGTTGGTCTCATTGACCAGGGTCAGGATGTTGAAGTCTACCCCTTGCGCCGTCAAGCGCTCGATCCCCAGCATGACCTGGTCCCAGCTCCCCTCCCCCGCCGCACTGCGCCGATACCGGTCGTGGAGTTCCCGGGGGCCGTCCAGGCTCACTCCCACCAGGAAACGGTACTGAGCCAGATGCGCGGCCAACTCGTCGGTAATGAGCGTCGCATTGGTCTGCAAACCGTTGGCGACGATGGCCCCGGAATGGCCGTACCGTTGCTGCAGTTCCACGACGCGCCGGAAGAATGGCAGGCCCATCAGGGTCGGCTCGCCGCCCTGCCAGCCGAACTGGTAGGTCGGTTGCGGAGTCTCAAGGTAACTGCGGATCATCGACTCCAACACCCCGTCGGACATCCGGTGCCGGGGGGTCTCCGGGTAGAGCGACGCATGCCCGAGATAGAAGCAGTACTCGCACCGCAGATTGCAGTCGGCCGACGCGGGCTTGACGAGTAGCGAGAAGGGCTGCACCGTAAGACTCCTGCCCCGGGTCAACGTGGAGCACGCCGGTTGCCCCAGCGACCGCTGGACGCAAAACTCTGCCCGGGTCTACGGCAATATGAACCGTGCAACACCGATTTGCGAGACCGCGGCCACGCATGTCGACGCTCCGCGCTTTGCCGCCCCGGAGACGACGAAGGACGACAGCAGGAACCGGCGGCACACGTGCCGGCAGGCGAATGCGGCGTGTCCGGTTCGGCTCACGTGCGGTCCCGCCGCGCCAGGCGTGCGGCCACCCACGCGGCATCGAAGCCTGTCAGGTCCGTAGGCGTCACCGGCGCAGGTATCGGCCCGGCCCAAGGCGCATCGGGAAGCCGTGGGAAATCGCCACTGGCCAGGAACTCCGCGCCGGTCTCCCGCAGTCCCCGGATCGCCACGCCCGCGGATTCCTTCTCGCCATACACCTCACAGTGTGCTCGGTCCACCGTGGTGATGGTCGCCGAACTCCGATAGGCCAAATCGTTGAGCGCGACAAAGGCGCGGCAGTCCTCAAGTGTCGTAAAGGGCTTGATTTCGCGTCCCTCCCTGACGGCGAACAGACTCTCGTAGTTGTTGCGCATCAATGAGAAGGGCAGAGGCTCGAAGGCCGCACTCTCGACCCCGCCGTCGCCCCAGTGGATCTCGTACGCTTTCCGGTCGGTGTGTACCTGGATGGTGGCCTGCGCGCAGACGACGGTCTCCCGCAGGTCGGCGGGGGCGGCGCAGGCATGCGAGTCCACGATCCGGAGAGGGACATCCCCGGGGGCAAGCAGGGCCCGCAGAAACACCGTGTCGGTCGACTCGATACAGTGCGCGCGGTAAAGCTGGGCCTCAACGCGGGAGATCCGCCCAAACGTGTCGAGGCTGCCGCCGGCCCAGAACAACATGTTGTGGACGGCATGGGCGTCCGCATTCCCGATGCAACTGTCCAACACCAGCTTACCGTCCAGCATGAGGCGGCCGGCCCACGCGGCCCGCCGGTAGTAGCTCTCCGGACGCGGCCTGTACCCGTACAACTCCAGCCTGCGAATCGGCCCGAACTCTCCCGCGGCAATGCGCTGCTTCAGTTTTCTTCGTGTCGGATCGCCGATGAAATTGAACCCCACGAGGGTGGGGATCGGGGCCTTGCGGTCCGTCTCGATCATGCTTTCCAGTTCGCGCCAGTCCAGCGTCGGCGGTTTCTCCAGATAAACCCACAACCCGTCCTGCACCGCTGCCGCGTGCATCGGCGCGTGCAGGGGCACCGGGGTGGGCAGAGCCACCACGTCCAGCCCGCCGCGGTGGGCCGTCAGCATCTCGGCGTAGTTGCGGTACACCGCAACGCCACGCTGAGCCAGACTTTCCTGCAGTTCCGGAAACCGCTCCGGGGCGGGGTCGCAGGTGCAGATCAGGCGGGCGCGCCCGTCCGTTTCCATACGCACCGCCTCCTGGTGGTGACTCGCCGCGAAACCGCCCATACCCGCAATGGCCAGCCTGTACATCTAATCACTCCCGTTTGTTGGAAAAATCGCGAACGAGTCCGTTCTCCGCGCCCGACAGGATCCCGGGCATGGACAGCCAGGAAACCACAGGAGATTAGCCACCCCCAACAAGGGGATGGCGATACGCGCACCGACAAACCAAGGGCGCGGTATCGGTATCATACCGCGCCCTCAAGCACATCCAGATCCGTCGCTTCAATCACGTCACCACCGGTCGGAACCCGCCGGCGACGATCCGGCCCCGGATCAAATCGCCTACTCCTTCTTCGGTTCCTCCACCTTCGGCGCCTCGGGAGGCTTGGGTGCCTCTGCCGCTTTGTCCGCGGGCGCGGGAGTCACAACCGGGGCGGTTTCCGGCTTTTCAGATCCCACAGCCCCTGGCTTGACGCGCATGCGATCCCTCGTCGGCCGGAAGGAGACTGGAGACGAGGCGGTCGCCCGAATCTCTTCGTCAATCTGCGCCGCGCGAGCATGGGCCTGGGCCAACTCCGGCGAAGCATCGCTCAAAATCTGATCACGTTGCTGGTTCAGTTTCTGAACCTGCTCCTGGATCTGCTTCTCCTGGTCGCGCAGTTGCTTGATCTCTTCCTGATTCTTCGCCAATTTATCTTTCAGCTCAGGCTTTTCCTGCAGTAACTTGACCTCCAACTCGTTGATCGACCGAAACAAGCGGCTCTTCTCCTGTCTCAGTTCCAGAAGCTTGGCTCTGTTCGCTGCCACTTGATTCCCTGCCGCTTGGGCGGGGGCGACGACAGGCCCCGGCGCAGCCGGCACCGCAGGCGCCGGGCCCTGCTGTGCGTTCGACGAAAGTGCTAACCCGAGAACACTCATTCCGACCAGACAGTCCCTCAGCACGCTCTTCATGTTCATTTCCTTCTCTTGGGTGACTCGTCACGACACAACACCAACGTCGCGGTTCGACCCTGATTGCATCCGCACTCCATCTCTTAGAATTAGACACCGACTTCAACCTTGTGGTTCCGGCCTCCGCCTCGCAGCCCCCAGCCTGCGCCCTTTCCCTAGCCCCAAACTCAGCCAAGTTCACAAGCGGCCCACTGGGCCAGAACTTCCCGCTTGATCTTGGCGTTGTGCCGGATGTCCACCGGGAACGACCTGTGGAACAGCACGTGGCGTATCACGCGCGTTAATTTGTTTTTTTCGCCCAAATCAAGCAATTCAGCACGCAAGCGCTCTGCAGCTGCATGGTTCTTTGGAAAATGCTCCGGATGCGGCTCGATGACGATGACCGGCGTCTGGCGGCTCCGGTCAGTCCCGATGCCAACCAAAGCCGCCCGAAAAACGTGCGGATGCTCGTTGAAAATGGCCTCACAGGGAACGGTGTACAGCGTCGCCTCCGCCGTGAGTACGCGGTGCGCCTTGCGCCCGCAAAACCATAGCCGCCCCCGGGGATCCATGTACCCGACGTCCCCCATGCGGTGCCAAAACTCGTCGCCGTCAGGGATTTTCGCGTGCCTTGTCTCCTCCGAAAGACCGTCATACTCGCGAGTGACGATCGGGCCTTTCACCGCCACCTCGCCGATCTCCCCCTCCGGAAGCACCAGATCCTCGCCCCACGAGGCAATGGGATCTTCGGTGATCCGGATAATCCTCATCGTGACCTCGGGCAACGGGCGCCCGACGCAAAGACCGGCGCCATCGCGGGTTTTCTTCTCTGTCATGGCCAGCATTTCCGCACCGGTGAACGTGGTTAAAGGCAACGCCTCCGTGGCCCCGTACGGCGTGTACGTGCGGGCCCCCTCAGCGACCACGTTGAACAAGATTTGCCGATGCAACTCACCGGGGACCGGTGCCCCAGCCATCAGGATGCGACGCAAGCTGGGCAGTGTAATGTCATGGGCAATGCAGTATCGACTGACCCGACGCCAAAGTGCGGGAGACCCGAACGAATACGTCACGCCGTGGTCCAGAACGGCTTCCACGATCCGCTCCGCGTCCACCGACGCGGGTCGCGATGGATCCATGTCCGGAATCACCGATGTGACCCCCAGGGCGGTGCTGAACAGGACAAACAGGGGAAAGCAGGGCAGGTCGATGTCAGCAGGCGTAATCCGATACTCGCGGCGGATGAGTTCAGTCTGGGTCGTGAAGATGCGGTGGGTATAGACCACTCCCTTGGCCGGCCCCGTACTCCCGGTCGTAAACAGGATAGCCGCCGTTTCGTCCGGCTCAACCGGCGTCACAGGGAAGGGACCGCTGCCACCCGTCTGCAGCCAGAGAGACTGGGCGCCGAGAAAGGAACGCCGCCCCAGCGTCACGACCCGCTTCACGGTCCCAAAAGAACTGGGGGAGAGCAACCGTAACAGACAGGCCTTCGGCACAGCTACGAGCGTCTCCGGTTTCGCCATGGCCACGCAACGCAGGAATGCCCGAAACCCCATTCCCGGGTCAATGAACACAGGTACTGCGGCCATCTTGAAAAGCGCAAACGCCAGTGCAACAAAATCAAGCCCTGGGTGCACCATCACCAGCACCCGCGCCCCCCGCGCCACCCCCAGTTCCGACAACGCCCACGCCTGACGGTCAGAGGCTGCATTCAGTTGTGCAAATGTCTGCTGGGAATAGGCAACACGCCCTTCCGCATCCCGGCCCACGGGGACGACGACAGCCCTTTTCCACGGAAAGGCCGCGGCGACCTCTGGCAGATAGTGCGAGATGTTGTTGGCTGGGGCTGTATTCTTGTCAGTTGTACTCATGCCGGATCCGCTGCACTCACCTGATCTCGGAACCGAGGCGTGTGGGTCGGTTACGGTGCCCCCCAGCACGCTCAGAGTCGAGAACAGTAGCCGCCATCCGCCCAAAAATCAACGTTACACATCCTGAAAACAACGGCCGAAAATCCCGTGCTCTTTTTCCTCCGTACCACTTGGCAACCGGCAATGGCACGCTACAGTAAAGCTCTGTTTTTCGCCCGACTCCCTGCACGGGATATTTCGAGTGCAGGAAAATAGCTCCACCGCAACTCGTTTTCGTCTTGCCTGGAGCGTATTCGGGGTGTATAGTTTCGATCTGCTGGTGCAATCGTGCTCTCGGGTACGGTGCCGGCGGGCAGAGATGTAAGGCTCTTTGAAAACTGAATCGTGCTGTGTGCCTGCGGTCGAAGGTACTGTGGGTGCTGCCGGATAAAACCGGTGGTGTCCGTGGTACCCAAGTTTAAGTAGTCTCCACAAGTAAGGGGCATGACGTCCGGCGCCTTCGGGTGTCGGAAAGATGCTTTTGCTTTGGAGAGTTTGATCCTGGCTCAGAATGAACGCTGGCGGCATGGATTAGGCATGCAAGTCGAACGGTGAAGTGGAGCTTGCTCCGCGGATCAGTGGCGAAAGGGTGAGGAACACGTGAGCAACTTGCCCCCGAGTTCGGAATAGGCCCGGGAAACTGGGATTAATACCGAATGTGGTTGCCCGCTGCATGGCGGGCGGACTAAAGGCGAAAGTCGCCCGGGGATGGGCTCGCGTCCGATTAGCTAGTTGGTAGGGTAACGGCCTACCAAGGCTGTGACCGGTAGCTGGTCTGAGAGGATGGTCAGCCACACTGGGACTGAGACACTGCCCAGACTCCTACGGGAGGCTGCAGTCGAGAATCTTCGGCAATGGGCGAAAGCCTGACCGAGCGATGCCGCGTGAGGGATGAAGGCCTTCGGGTCGTAAACCTCTGTCACCCGGGACGAAGAATGTGACGGTACCGGGAGAGGAAGCACCGGCTAACTACGTGCCAGCAGCCGCGGTAATACGTAGGGTGCGAGCGTTATTCGGATTTACTGGGCGTAAAGGGTCCGCAGGGGGTTTGCCAAGTCTGATGTGAAATACCACAGCTCAACTGTGGAACGGCATTGGATACTGGTGAACTAGAGTGCACGAGGGGTGAGCGGAATTCCTGGTGTAGCGGTGGAATGCGTAGATATCAGGAAGAACACCGATGGCGAAGGCGGCTCACTGGCGTGCAACTGACCCTCAGGGACGAAAGCGTGGGGAGCAAACAGGATTAGATACCCTGGTAGTCCACGCTGTAAACGGTGCGCACTCGATGTGGGCGGATTCTGATCCCGCCCGTGTCCAAGCTAACGCGTTAAGTGCGCCGCCTGGGGACTACGACCGCAAGGTTAAAACTCAAAGGAATTGACGGGGGCCCGCACAAGCGGTGGAGCATGTGGCTCAATTCGAGGCAACGCGAAGAACCTTACCTGGGCTTGACATATACCTGACGGACTGTTGAAAGATGGTCCTTCCTTCGGGACGGGTATACAGGTGCTGCATGGCTGTCGTCAGCTCGTGTCGTGAGATGTTCGGTTAAGTCCGGCAACGAGCGCAACCCGTGTCGTCAGTTGCTAACAGGTAATGCTGAGGACTCTGGCGAAACTGCCCGTGTCAAGCGGGAGGAAGGCGCGGATGACGTCAAGTCAGTATGGCCCTTACGCCCAGGGCTGCACACGTGCTACAATGGGCGGTCCAGAGGGACGCAATACCGCGAGGTGGAGCAAATCCCCAAAACCGCCCCCAGTTCAGATTGAAGTCTGCAACTCGACTTCATGAAGCCGGAATCGCTAGTAAAGGCGTATCAGCAACGGCGCCTTGAATACGTTCCCGGGCCTTGTACACACCGCCCGTCACATCATGGAAGCTGGCTGCACCCGAAGTCATTGACCGAACCCGCAAGGGACGGAGGTGCCTAAGGTGTGCCCAGTGACTGGGATGAAGTCGTAACAAGGTAGCCGTAGGGGAACCTGCGGCTGGATCACCTCCTTTCTAAGGAGTCATGTCCTGCCTCAAAACAGGGCAAGATCAGAAGTGAAAGGCTCACGCCCGACACTTACGACGCGGCACACGGCACGATTCAGAATTCAGAGAGCCCGCCCCGCCGCTG